>RFIA01000361.1 GCA_003695675.1 Chloroflexota bacterium | reverse complement strand
GTCTATATTGTCTCATCCACCAAGGCTCTCAAGGCGACTGGCGTGTTGCTTGTGAATTGATCGACCCCTGCGGCCAGCAAACGTTTTGCGGTCGCTTCCGCATCCGGGTCGCCGACATCGAGCGTCCACGCATCACAGATGATACCGGCGTCGTGCAAGGCGTCGGCCCAGTTGAAGCCCTCATCCAACGACTGTGACAACACACGATGATTGATGTAAAAGGTGTTGGCGTCCGGCACGAGGCCAATGAACGACGCGCACCGGTCAGCGAGATATTCCGCCGTTGACCAGATTTTTCGCGAGGCCAAGGGGTGGTCGTCGAGATACCCATAGGCGCCGAGATTTCGTGGATAGCGCTCGCTCGCTTCGCGCTTCGGGTTGTGCCAATCGAAATAGGCCAGTATGTCGAAGCCGACATCTAACCATGACGCCAGTTTGCGCAAGCGTCGCAATTGCCAGTCCGCCGGGCTGCTGACGATGACACGCTCGCCGAGCGGCTCAACAATGTCGATCAGACGATGCAACGGCTCGTCATCGGTAAATGGGACGACGTTCTTGAAGTCCAGTTGTAGGCGCGTGTCGGTCGGATACTCGGCGAACAAGGCGACAACCTCGCGCAGCACCGGCACATGGACGGTCGTCGGAGCGCCGTCAACTTTGTAACGCAGCTCGCGGACATCTTTCGCAGCGCATTCGGCAACCGGGCCGCTGCCGGTTGTCTCGGATTCGAGCGCCGAGTCATGCACCAGCAGATAATCGTCATCGGCCAGCGCTGTAATATCGAGTTCGATGAATTCTGCGCCATGTTCCAACGAAGCGCGAACCAATTCGAGCGAATTCGGCGGCGCGGGATGGCCGTCCATAGCCGCGCTGTGATGGACGATACGCGGTGGTTGCAGCGGCAGTGTCATGATATGTCATCCTTATCAATATGAGAAATGACGAATCTAATCGCACAACGAGATTGAAAAATGGGGCACTTTGAGATGTGCCCCTCCATTAGGCCAGATAAGACCGTGACAGATGCCGGTCATCACGACAGCGAGTCGCGCAATTGTTCGGCGAGCGCACGTTGTTCGGCATTGAGATGCTTCGGCACAGTGACCATCACCCGCACATACAGGTCGCCGTATTCGCCCTTTTTCTTCAGCTTCGGCATCCCCTTACCGCTCAAGCGAAACTTACTGCCCGATTGTGTGCCCGGCGGTATCTTCAGGCTGACCGTACCGGAGAGCGTTTGCACATCAATCTCGCCACCGAGCAGCGCCGTGAACATATCGACCTTGACGTCGGTCGTTAAGTCGTCGCCGTTGCGTTCGAAGCGCGGGTCGGGTTCGACGCGCACCTTCAAGTATAGGTCGCCCGCCTGCCCGCCGCCGACGCCCGGCCCACCTTCACCGGCCAAACGTATCTTCGTGCCGGTCTTCACGCCGGGTTGAATCGTGACACGAATCTCGCGGCCACCTTTTGTGATGATGCGCGTCGTGCCGGTATAAGCCTCCTGCAAGCTAATGCTGACTTCGTGCTCATAATCGTCGCCTCTTGCAGCCCACTCGCGTTGACCACCACGCACATCGCCGCCAAAACCACCGAAACCACCGCGTCGCCCGAACAAACCTTCAAAAATGTCGGCAAATCCTTCGGGGAAGCCCCCGGTGCTTGTCGTATAGGTGTATGTACCATTGCCCCCCGCGCTGCCAACCTGTTTATAATTCTCGCCAAAACGATCATATAATTGCCGCTTTTCAGGATCGCTCAACGTTTCGTAGGCCTCGTTGATTTCCTTGAATTTCGTCTCGGCATTCGGGTCATCCGGGTTGGTGTCGGGATGATATTTTTTAGCAAGTTTGCGAAATGCAGACTTGATTTCTTTTTCGCTCGCGTTACGGCTCACGCCCAGAATCTTATAATAATCAGCCATTTGGACGTTTGCTCCTCTTACTTTGTAAATTTTGTTGGGAATCTCCCAGCAATATTGTACGCTTTTGGCAGCAATTTGGTCAACTCAACGGGCAATTTCTAAGATATTATTTACGCATAGCGCTTGGCGCGGGCACGCAACGCATCGAGACATCCGTCGGGAGGGGTGACTGTGCCGAGCGTTATGCTGCCATCGGCTTCGGGATGATGAAAGTCGGAGCCGCCGGTCATGATGAGATTATATTTGGCTGCAATTTTGCGCAAGTGAGCCTGTACATTGGGCGGATTTTTGGGATGCACGACCTCAACGCCATCAAGCCCGGCGGGGATGACGCGCTCGATAATCGCTTCATAATTGGGGATGAGTCCTGGATGCGCGATCACGGCGGCGCCGCCCGCGCTGTGAATCAACGCAATCGACTCTTCGACCGACATCCGTTTGCGCGGCACATAAGCCGGTGCGCCATTATAAAGGTAACGCTCGAAGGCTTCTTGCCGCTCCGAGACATAACCGGCTTCAATCATCGCTTCCGCAATATGCGGGCGTCCGATGGTGCCACCGTCGGCAAAATGCAAGACCCGTTCCCACGAAAGCGGCAGACCGAGCGTTGCAAGATTGTCGACAATCTTTTTCGCCCGGCTTTCACGCGCATTGCGGAAGTCAACTAACGTTTGTTGAAAGGCTTGATTGTCGCAGTCGATAAAATATCCGAGCACATGGACATCGCCGGAGTCATCTTCCGCGCTCAATTCAATGCCGGGAATGACAACAGGCGACTCGCCGGCCGCCTGCTGCGCTATCGGAATTCCGTCGGTTGTATCGTGGTCGGTGATGGCGATGACGCCAAGCTGTCGCTCTTGGGCGAGGACAATTAACGCCTCTGGTGTCAGGCGGCCATCCGATGCCGTCGTATGTGTATGCAAATCAATGCGAGGCGTCATGACACGTTAGGGACGCGGCTCCACCGTGAAGCGCACGGCTGTCCGTTCCTGCCCGTCAATATCGACCTCAGTAAAATAAGGGACGAAGATCACATCAATATTGTCGCCGCTCAAATAGCCACGCGCAATCGCAAGCGCTTTAACCGCTTGATTGACCGCGCCCGCACCTATTGCCTGCACTTCGGCGTAACGATGTTCCCGCATGACGGCTGCAATCGCACCGGCAACTGCCGTCGAACGAGATTTAGCAGACACTTTGATTATGTCGGGCTTGTTACTGTCCTCAGTGCTATTTTGGGCATCGTCGTAGCCGGTGTCATCATCGTTCATGTAGTCGTGGTCGTAGTCAGACATCTGTGTGCCAGCCAATCCTATATATTTAACAAGTATGTCTTCTAATATTTAGAAACTTCGCAGATAAATGATTATTCGGCTGGTGGATAACGATTGATGGGAGAACGACGGTATCGTCCTGCGAAAAACAAATTGCCGCGCCGAACTGCGTAAGCCCCTAACACTATTTACACTGAATTCTACACTGAAAATGGCGATGAGTCTACTAAACTGCGTGGGAATAATGTTCAAAGATTTAAACGTATGCTAACAAGCGCTTTAATATTGCTTTATACGCAACGATTATAAACGTATTGCTTCGGATGCCGATGATATGCCCACCGGCTCACCAACAACACAAATCGCAAATCGTATTTGAACTTGCGAAAGCCCCGTGATTTTGGATACAATCATTAAGGAAACTTTAAATGATCGCCTGTCTTGAGCCAAATCGTCCTACTTTTTCAGGATAAATATCAGTGTCATCAATTGCTACACTTTGGTATCATGCACAGGCAACATCAATTTGGGGAGTATTGCCCTGAAAATGGGTTGCTTCAATATCTGAAATCTGAGATATAACTATTAAGAAGCGAGGAATTTGCATGAACAAAAAATTCTTATCTGTTATCGTACTTTTACTGGCTGCCGTGATGCTCGGTTCCGTGTCCGGCGTGTTGGCACAGGGCGAACTCGGCAGCGAAGAGAATCCGATTCAAGTTTTCTTCGTCCCATCGGTTGAAGCCGGTGTCATCACAACCGGTGGCGAGATCATGGCGAATGCGCTTGAGGAAGCGACGGGTCTGCACTTTGAGGTCTTCGTGCCGACAAGCTATGCGGCGACTATCGAAGCGATGTGCGCCGCGCCGGACAGCTCCATGGGCTTCATCCCTGCGAATGGCTATGTGCTTGCCAACCGACGTTGTGGTGTCGAGGTCGAAGCGGCCGCGGTGCGTTTCGGCTGGCCGGTGTATTGGGGTCAAATCCTTGTGCGCCGCGACAGCGACATCTTCACACTCGGCGACCTTGAAGGCAAGACATGGGCTTATCCCGATCCGGGTTCGACTTCCGGTTTCTTATTCCCGTCCGTTCTGTTGGAAGAGAATGGGGTGCATCCCGGTGAAGAAATCGAAGCGGGTGGGCACGGGCAAGCTGTGTTGGCCGTTTTGCGCGGCGATGCCGACTTCGCCACCACATTCTTCAGCCCGCCGCTTGTCCCGGGCGCCGGTTGGCAGCCGGGCGATTTGCCCGAACCCTACGACCTGACGGTTGACGAATCGTTCATCACCGAAGACGGCTCCGCGTTGTTCGTCGGCGATGTGCGCGTGCTCGATGCGCGTGCTTCTGTCCGCGATACGGCGCCAGATGTGGTCGATCAACTGCGCATCCTGCGCATTACCGATCCGATCCCGAACGATACGCTCAGCTTCGGGCCAGACTTCCCCGAAGAATTGCGCAACGAAATCGTTGATGCGCTGATCGCCTTCTCGGAAACCGATGCGTGGAATGAATCCATCGGCAATCAAGATTTCTACGGTTGGACGAGCCTCGCGCCGGTCGACGACTCAAATTTCGACGTGGTGCGTCAATTGATTGACACACTCGGTTTGACAGAAGATGACATCTTCGGTTGATCTTGAGTCGTCGATCATTGTGAGACTTGTGCAGCTCTAAGTGACAAACGTTTTGCGTATAAGGGCACAGCATACTGTGCCCCCTACGTCGGCGTTTGTGAAGCTGATGATTAATCAACTGTGGGATTTCTAAATGAGAGAATCGATGGCAGGGGTGACGCCACCTCTGCCATCATTTGTATGTGAGAGATTTATGCTCAAAATCGAACACCTGACGAAAATTTATGACAACGGCGTCAAAGCCCTTGACGACGTCAGCTTTGAAGTGCCGGACGGTCAATTTGTCGCCATCATCGGGTTGAGCGGCTCCGGCAAATCAACATTGCTGCGTTGCATCAACCGCCTCATCGAACCGACTGACGGGCGCATCTTGTGGAATGACATCGACATTACGAGTGCGAACGATGAAGAACTGCGATTGATCCGCCGTCGCATCGGGATGATTTTTCAACAATTCAATCTCGTCAAACGCTCGAAAGTCATCACGAATGTATTGGCCGGGCGGCTCGGTTATACCAATCAATTCATGAGCTTCATCAATCATTTCTCGAAAGAAGATTATGAAGATGCGCTAGCCAAGCTCGAACGAGTCGGCATTGCGGACAAAGCCGACAATCGCGCCGATGAGTTGAGCGGCGGCCAACAGCAACGAGTTGGCATCGCCCGCGCCTTGATGCAAGACCCGGAATTGATGCTCGCCGACGAACCGGTCGCCAGTCTCGACCCGGCGACATCGCATTCGGTCATGAAATACTTGGAATTATTGAATAAAGAAGACGGCATTTCGATCTTGTGCAGCTTGCATTTCTTGAGCCTTGCCCGCACCTACTCCGACCGGGTCATCGCGCTCAAAGATGGGCGCATCGAATTCGACGGCCCGGCGCAAGATATTGACGAGGTGCGCTTCAAAGAAATTTATGGTGAAGATGCCGTCCGCGTTGAAATTGAGTAAATGAATGTGAGCTAGTCAGGTGTCAGGGCGTCAGCTTGTCGGGGTGTCGCGATGTCAAGAGCATCTCGCGAAGTCTAAGTTTCATACCGTTCAAATCCTGAATACTTGACACCTGATACCTAAACACCTGAGTACCTGAAATGCTAAAATTAAAATAAGGAGACCGGCTTATGTGGGGATCACGTTCACCGGAAACCGCACGGCGAAATTTATTGATTGTGATCGGTATCGCTATCGCCATCGTGATTTATTCGTTTGGCATCGATCAAACCGACATCGACCTGCGCGAAACACAAGACGAAACTCGGCAGACATCGGTCACGCGGGCGCTGCGTGAATTGTTGTCGCCAGATATTTTCGATCAAGACAGCGAGTCGCAATTTGCTGCGGTGTCGATGCAATTGCGCTGCGAAGATGACGGCGCAGCGAGCGAAATAACCGCGCCTTCGGGCAGTGAGCCGACCGTCGTCGTCGTGACGGGTTGTGTTTCATCCGGCGATGTGATTACGGTCGAAGGATTCAACTTCAGGCCGAACACACCCGCCGTTCTACGTTGGATTCCACCGAACGGCGAGAGTCGGCCATTAACGCCAGTCGGCACAACCGACATTGTTTTCGATGTCGACTCCGACGGCCATTTCGCAACCCAAGTTACTGTGCCGCGTATTCGTGGCGAAGATGAAGCGCATCAAATCCAAGCCGAAGCGCGTTGGGGGGTCGGCTTGCCGTTCGCCAGCGACACGACTCATCTCGTCATCGAGAAAATGATCGAAACGGTGTTGACGGCGCTGATGGCGACGACGCTCGCCATCCCGATAGCATTTGCTATCAGCTTTCTTGCCGCACGCAATCTGATGAAGCAGGTATCTGTCCCCGCGGGGAATGTTTTCGTCGGCGTCATACTGCTGCCAGTCGGCTGGATACTCGGCACAATGCTTTATGGCGCAGTCGGGCAATTCGGCGTTGAACTCGGCAGCGGCGAATTGTTCAACGGTGCGACAGCAGAAGCCGCAGCACCTGCCGTCTTGCTGCTCCTCGCGTCGGTGGCGGGCGGTGTCAAACGTCGGCAAAATGTCGCCGGGACGGGTATATCGGTGCGGTTGCGCGTGTTCGGCTTGAATGTGTTGATGGTCGCTGTCGGCATATTTGTATTCGGTGTCTTAGGCGGCCTCGCGTTGACAGCGAGCGAAGTGCTCGACTCCGGCTTTTTAGCCACCTTTGGCAATGCGCTCGGCACCATCGGCGACATCATTGAGTTGACGATAGTCGGCGTTGGCGGGCTTGTCGGCGCGGTCATGTTGTCGTCGTTCAGCGCCAATCTCGTACAACACACGCTCAAAGACCTTCGCGGCATCGAGAGCCATGTCGCCGGGTTCGTTCTCGGTGGGGTCATGGGCGCGGTGATACTCGGTCTCGTCGCTCTGTTCGGCACACAAGGCGCATTGCTCGGCTTATTCGCGCCGGTCGTCACCGCGATTCTCGGCGCACAAGCAGCCGCCGCGCTGTATACGTATGTCTTCAATGTGGACAAACGCGCCTTCAATGTCACCAAAACGCAAGCCACCGGTCGTTTGATCGCGTCGATTGTCGGTGCGGTCATCATGTTCGTCATCGCCGCAGAAATGCTCGACCTTTCGCGTGCCTTGGTACAGGGGCGTCTGCCAGCAGAAGATACGTTTCGCTTTTTCGGGGTAGCCTTCCCCGTCCGTTCGTTCATCGGCAAGGCGATGTTGATGGGCGCCATCTTGAGCGGCATTATGGGCGCATTGAGCGGTGTTCATGAATCGATCCCAGTAGGCATGACGATATACAACGGCAGCCGCACCATTCTGAATGCGATGCGCTCGATTGAGCCGTTGATTATGGGCATTGTGTTCGTGATCTGGGTCGGGGTCGGGCCGTTTGCTGGTGTCCTCGCGCTCGGCTTGCATTCGATTGCGGCGCTCGGCAAATTGTACTCGGAGCAAATCGAGAATATCGACAACGGGCCGTTGGAAGCGATTCAGTCCACTGGCGCGACACGGCTGCAAACGATCATCTACGGCGTCGTGCCACAAATCATCCCGCCCTATATCGCCTTCACACTCTATCGGTGGGACATCAATGTGCGCATGTCCACGATTATCGGCTTCGTCGGCGGCGGCGGCATCGGCTTCATCTTGCAGCAGCAAATCAATCTGTTGCAATATCGTGACGCGGGGGTTGCCATGCTCGCGATTGCGATAGTCGTCTCGGTGCTCGACTACATGAGCGCGACCATCCGCGAGCGAATTATCTAAGGAGTCGCCCATGCCGCTGCACACCAGCACAAAGGGATGAAGTGGAAAGAAACGTTCGATGTTTAAGATAGGCAATCGATTGATGCCGCCAGAGACTGAAGTCTCCGGCTACCGGGCAAGACAAGTACCCTGAAGGGCACTGTTTAGGGGCGCAAAAACCACCAAGTTGTCTAAAATTGCCCTCCAACAGCCTGCTTGAAGCAGGCTTGGTATTTCGGTAGCCGGATGGCTTTTAGCCTCTGGCGGCACACAGCGCTTGAGCCATCATTGAGCCATAGTTAATTACCTACCCTTGTAAAGGAGAGGGGGCCGGGGGTGAGGTTTGCAAGCATTGCTCCTTAACTTGATGCCTAAGTTGCGTGCTCTGCCCCAACAGATCTTCTCTGCGGACTCTGTGCCCCTATGTTGAATCGTTTCTTTTTTCTTTGCAACCTTTGCGTCTTTGCGGTTGAATATCGCTTATTTTCAGAGGGAGAGATTTTTTCGCGTGTTTGGCCTCTTTGTCTGCTGAGTGGTTCATCTTTAAAATGCTGTTAAATCCACTGCAAAACGGCCAATTGGCGCCCCCACTTATCCCAAATATATCCCAATGTTGGGTAGAAACGGCGGGTGCTGGGTAGAAATTATCCCAAATGTTGCAAATCTCATATTTGTCGTTATGAAAGCCCAAAATCGGGCATTTTTGCCCGAAATCGCTATATATGGGGGTAAATTTACCCTCAACCACAAGATATGACCTTACGGAAGCTATGACTCGGCTGCGGTCATGAATCCCAAATATCCCAAATGTTGCACGATTCGACGCGAAAAATATCCCAACCTTAAAATGTTAAAATTTTAACATTTCTCATCTCGGAATCGCTTGAGTCTCGGCGCAGGATTCGGTATACTGTGGGTGTAATCGAGCAGCACAAAATCACACATTTTGGACACCTCATCTATTCAATTCTGGACCCGCTGTAGTCGATTACGTCACCACACAAGCAATTGAAAATACCCTGACAAAACCGGGTGCAAAACGCCGGCTTGGTACTGTTTTCCTTGCCGCCGGATATTTATTGCACAACAGTTTTTTTAGAGTTACGAAAGATTATTTCGGTGAATCCGCAAGAGATATGGGCGGCTGCCCTCAATCAATTGGAGATGCAGCTCGACCGCGCCAACTACGATATGTGGCTGCGCGATACGGTTTGTCTCGGCTTTGCAGACGGGTTGTTCATCATCGGTGTGCCCAACAACTTTGCGCGAGACATGCTCGCGAAACGCTTGTATCGCGGTGTGCGTCGTGTGTTGAGCGATGTATATGGCGGGCCGGTTGAATTGCGCTTCGAGGTGCATACGCCGGTCGTCAACGATGACGCCCTCGAAGACGAGAAGCCGTTGTTCAAGTATCTGGCGCAGCAGCAAGAAGAAGAAGCGCGTATCCCGTTGCATAAGCGCATCGGTCGCCCGCAGCAACCGGCTTTGCCCGAAAGCAAACTCAATCCGAAATATATCTTCGAGCGCTTCATCGTCAATCAAGCCAATCGCATCGCTTATGAAGCGGCGCGGGCCGTCGTCGAAAATCCCGGCGCCTTTTACAATCCGTTGTTCATTCATGGCGGGGTCGGTCTCGGCAAGACGCATCTGCTGCACGCTATCGCGCACGCCTATCGGCAGGCCGGTCTCGATGCGCTGTTCGTCCCCTCCGAAGCCTTCACAAATGATCTCATCGACGCCATCCGCAATGGTACAACCGCGATGTTCCGCGAACGCTATCGGCGGGTCGATGCCCTCATCGTCGATGATATTCAATTCATCGCGGGCAAAGAAAGTACGCAGGAAGAATTCTTCCACACCTTCAATCAGCTCAATATGTACAACAAACAAATTGTCCTAGCTTCCGACCGGCCGCCCCTCGAACTGATCACACTCGAAGACCGGTTGCAGTCACGCTTCGCCGGTGGTCTTGTGACGGAGCTGCTGCCGTCCGAATTTGAGACTCGTGTCGCCATCATCAACATGTGGGCGCAGGAGCAAAGTGTCACCTTGTCCGACGACATCATCCGGACGATTGCTGAGCGCAATAAACACAGCATACGCGATCTTGAAGGGATGTTTCATCAAGTCGTTGCGAGGATGAAGTTGAGCGGCAAGCAATTCGATACTCACGAGGCGGAAGATGTTCTCGACCGCTATCATCGCCCGCGTGAGTATATCTCGGTCAAGCAAGTGCTCGAAGTCGCAGCCGACTATTACGGCCTGCGCACAAAAGATTTGATCGGCAAACGGCGGACAGCGCGTGTCAATCATGCGCGGCAAGTGGCGATGTATCTAGCGCGAGAAGTGACCGAAGTTTCTTACGTGCAAATCGGCGAGAACTTCGGCGGGCGCAAACATACGACCGTCATGCACAGTTGCAGCAAAATCGACGAGCAGCTTGAGTACGACCGGACCCTATCGCTTGAAGTCAAAGAGATTCAGCAATTGTTGTACGGGCGTTAGATTGCTTCTTAATTCACATCCACGCTTGAATCGCAGATTCCCGAATGCACCCACTTCTAAAAATAGTTTTGCAAAATTGCGAAAGTTTGTGTAAAATTTAACAAATGCGCACAATCCAACAATAGCAATATCCAATGCGGTGCAGCATAATCTTATACGGGGCGAATACATTGGGGGGCACACGTCATCAATAATGACAGCAGGGGCATTTGCTTATCACATCGCGCGGATTTGCCGCCTGAAATCGCGTCACCTCCAAATGTATTCTTAACACATTGCAAACGGGCATCACTTCATGAATGCTGAAAATTCCAGTTCATATATTCCGATTGTCGTTATTCTCGTGATAAGCGTCATCTTCGGCGTGGTCATCTCTTCATTTACACCACAAGTTTTCCCAACCCAAGCATCCGCAGAAGCCGAACAAGTCGATAATCTCTTCCGCGTTTTGCTCGGCATCGGCGGGGCGATTTTCTTTTTGGTCCAAGGAGCGCTTGTCTGGTCAATCGTCGCTTATCGTGCGAAACCCGATGACGACAGCGACGCCCCACACATTCACGGCAACACAACGCTCGAAATCGTGTGGACAGCTATCCCGGCGGTGATCGTCTTCGTGTTGGCGGTTCTCAGTTTTCAAGTGTGGACATCGATCCGCGAAGAGAAGGCCAACGAGCAAATCGTCGAAGTCGTCGGGCAGCGCTTCAATTGGTCGTTCACGTATGCGATTCCCGAAGCGATGCGCGTCCCGGACGGCCCGACATCAATTACCGTGCCGGAGTTGCATGTTTATCTGAACCGTCCTGTCAAACTCGAAATGACCACGCCGGATGTCATCCATTCGTTTTGGGTGCCCGCAATGCGTGTCAAACAAGATTTGTTGCCCGGTCGCACGACTGAGGTGCGCTTCACACCGGTTGAATTGTCGCCGGACGGTGGCTTCCCTGTGGTGTGCGCCGAGTTATGCGGCGGTGGGCATGGTGGTATGCGGTCGGCTGTGATTGTCCACGAAGACGAAGCGGCGTTCAATGCCTGGCTCGAAAACGCGCTGCCCGAAAGTGGCGACCCGGCGGGCGCGGGCCGGCAATTGCTCGAAAGCGGTGCGCTGCCGTGCGCCGGTTGCCATACACTTGACGAACTCGGTTGGACGGGGCAGGTCGGGCCACCGTTGAATGACGTTTTCGATACCGCGGCGCGTCGTGTGCCCGGCCTGACGGCTGAAGAATACATCATGCAATCGATTCGTGAACCGGGCGCGTTTGTCGTCGAGGGTTTCCCCCCGGCGATGCCCCCCTTCACGGAAGATCAAATTTCGCAGCAAGACCTCAGCAATATCGTCGCCTTCTTCCGTTCCCTTTCGGCAGATGCCGACGATACATCTGTGAGCGATGAAGCCGCCGATGTCGATGCTGACGAGACCGCCGACATAGAAGCAGGCGACGAAGCCGCTGACGAAGCGGGCGTTGGCGATGATGAAAGTGCCGATGCGGATTTGGCCGCGCAAGGACGCGAGTTTTTGCTGTCGAGCGCGGTGCAGTGCGCTGCTTGTCACACACAAGATGATCTCGGCTGGAATGGACGGGTCGGCCCGCCATTGAATGGTATTTATGACACCGCCGCGACTCGCGTTGAGGGGTTGTCGGCTGAAGAATATATTCGGCAATCGATTCGGGAGCCGAGTGCCTTTGTTGTTGAAGGCTTTCCACCGGCGATGCCGCCACACACCGAAGCGATGGTTTCCGAAGAACAATTGGACGCGATTATCGCCTACTTCCGCTCACAATCCGAAGAGGCCGCGTCGGAATGAAATCATAACACCTCGCCCCGCCCGTCAGCCGAATATAGAGCAGAGGCGTTGGGCGTGAAGAACTCCCCTCCCCGCGTGCGGGGAGGGGCCGGGGGTGGGGTTCATTCGTAGACCTTTACGTTATATAACGAAGGACGCAAGGTATGGCAACCATTACCGCACCATTGGACAGACCGCTCGAAGGTAAACGTCCACATATCAACGAGTATCTGCGCTGGAGTGTTGACCACAAAATCATCGGTGTGCAATACATGGTCACGGCGCTGTTCTTCTTCATCGTCGGCGGGGCCTTGGCGATGATGATTCGTGCCGAATTGTTGACCCCCGCGCTTGATGTCGCGGCGAGTGGTCAGCAATTCAACACGATCTTCTCGATGCACGGCACCATCATGATTTTCGGCTGGATTATCCCGATGATGGCCGGCTTCGGCAATTATTTCGTGCCGTTGCAACTCGGCGCGAAAGATATGGCCTTCCCGTGGTTGAATGCTTTCGCTTTCTGGTTGATTCCACCGGCGGGCATGTTATTGATTTTGAGCTGGTTCATCGGCCCGATTGAAGCCGGATGGACGGCATACCCGCCGTTGAGCACGCTCTTCAGCGGCGATGGGCAAACGCTCGCCGCGTTGAGTTTGCATCTTCTGGGCATTTCGTCAATTCTCGGCGCAATCAATTTCATTGTGACGATCAAAAATATGCGACCGCCCGGCATGGGGTATTTTCAGATGCCGCTCTTTACGTGGACGATTCTGGCGACGGCGCTCATCATCGTGCTGGCAACACCCTTTCTAGCCGGTGCGTTGACGTTGCTGATTCTCGACCGCATCGGCGGGACGAAATTCTTCGACGCGGCGAATGGCGGCGATGTCTTGCTGTGGCAGAATGTCTTCTGGTTCTACAGTCATCCGGCGGTGTACATCATGGTGCTGCCGGGCATGGGTATCCTCAGCGAAGTCTTGGCCGTACATTCGCGCAAATCGATTTTTGGTTACAAACTCGTCGCCCTGTCGAGTCTCGGTATCGCGCTGATTGGCTTCACCGTCTGGGCACATCACATGTTCACAAGCCTGACGCCGGAGCTGCGCATTCCGTTCATGATTACCTCGATGATTATCGCCGTGCCGACCGGCATCAAAGTCTTCAGTTGGTTGGCGACGATTTGGATGGGCAAGATACGCTTCACCGCGGCCATGCTCTTCGGTCTCGGTTTCCTATCGATGTTCGTCATCGGCGGGATCAGCGGCGTGATGCTAGCGACATTGCCATTCGACATTCATGTGCATGACACCTATTTCGTCGTCAGTCATCTGCACTTTGTATTATTCGGCGGCGCCGTCTTCGCGATTTACGCCGGGATTTATCATTGGTTCCCGAAAGTGACCGGGCGCATGTTGGACGAACGTCTCGGTAGGCTGCATTTCTTCATCACGTATGTCAGTTTCTTCCTCACCTTCTTCCCGATGAATTTCGCCGGGATGTTGGGGATGCCGCGCCGTGTCGCCGTCTACGACCCGAAATTCCAAACGCTGAATGTCATCATCAGCATCGCGGGTTTCGTACTCGGTGTTTCGACATTCATTCTGTTTTACAACATGTTCGACTCTCTGCGGCATGGCAAAAAGGCGTCGGCCAATCCGTGGCGTGCGTTGACGCTCGAATGGGCGACGAGTTCGCCGCCACCGTCAACGAATTTTATCGAAGACCCTGTGCCAATGAGTGATCCGTATGGGTATGGCACCACCGAGGCCGAAGCTTACCTTTATGGGCAAGAGCAGCAATTCGGCCCGCTCAAACCGGCGCATTTTGAAGCGGCGTTGTTGGCCGCCGCAAGCGATGACAGTGACCCGTTGCCCGAAGGCGCAGGGGATTAACGTAACAGATGGCGTATTTGTAGGGGCACAGCGTGCTGTGCCCTTACTGTGGAACACGATTGCGAATATGCAACAACAATACACCGAACATCAATTGACTCGCGAAGAACGCGAAGCGTTACAAGCGCTCCAGAATAAACGCACTGGCCTAGCGATTTTTCAATTGTCGTGGATTATGGTGTTTGTGTCGCTGGTCGTCGCTAATCTGCAATTGCGTTACAATGCGGCATCGTGGCCGCCGCCGGGCGTCGCTGCACTCAATGCGACTGTGCCAACCGTGATGACCGTCGGCCTCATCATCAGCAGTGTATTCGCCGGGCGTGCAGCACGCGCCATCAAAGAAAATCGAGGCGCGGCATTTTTGTCGCAGTGGCGCATGATGCTGCTGCTTGGTATCATCTTCGTCGCGGTGATGGCTTACGAATGGGTGACGGTGCCGGTCACCGGGCAATACAGCGATTTGTTTCGTGTCATGGTCGGCTTTCATGGCATACATGCACTCGTCATCGGCGCGATGGCCGTCATCGTCGAACGACGCGGTAGCGCCGGGCGCTATCATGCCGATCATTTTTGGACGGTCGAAGCGACGGCGAAATTGTGGCATTTTGTCACCATCGCGTGGTTATTATTTTATTTGTTTTTGTATTGGATATAAACGACAAACGCGCTGTTAGGAACGGCGGACGCGCAGTAGCGCGTCCCTACAGGCGTTGATTGAGAAAATTACACACAGGAGTACACGCCATTATGCAACCGGGACTTGGTCGCGCCATTCCGATGGGCGTATTTGGATTTTTGTTGGGATTTTTCATCGTATTGGTGCTGCGTGCTATACAAGGGTTGACGCCGGTGTGGTCATTTGGCCCGGCGATGGTTGTCGCGGCCTTTGTTTCTACCGGATTTTTCGTCTGGGGGATGGGCGCTTTCGACCCGCGCATGAGTGTGCATGGCGACCATCATGATGAGGCCGAAACAGACGATGAAGACGCTGTTGAAGAATCGGATGAAAATGAAGGCCGCTCATCACTTTGGATTCTGACAAATTATGTGTGGGTTTCGACCTTTGGCCTAATTGTGATTTTGTTGATTATAGCCATCTTCGCTTTTGGTCCCGGCCCGATACATCTCGGTCTGCAGACGGCGGATGTGGCCGAAGGCTCGGTCGTTGATGTCGGCACGACGACACTGAGTTTATTTGGCAAAGAATACGTGCTGTCGCAGGGGGCGCTCTTTGTGATTTTTGCGGTGTGGGCGGTGTTTTCGTTGGCGCTATTCGGCGGGTTAATCGCGTTGATATTCTGGCTGCTCAGTCGCGGAATCAAAGAAACAGAAGGCACGCCTTCTGTCGAAGACCGCACACCACCCCATATCGTTTATCTCACGCTGACATTGCCAATTCGTTTCGTCATCAATCTTTTGAACAAAGTGCCGCAGCTATTGGGGCAGCGTTAATCGCAGGGGGTAAATTTCATGGCACAACTGGTTGAAACACACGGTCACACCCACGACCACGAAAGTCCGCAAGCCAAAGCGGAAAATCTCAAATTTGCGATGTGGCTTTATCTCGCGTCAGAGGTGATTATCTTCAGTATTCTCATCGCCGCCTTCGCGATTTTCCGTGTCCGACAACCGGAGATGGTGGACGAAGCTCGCGAAGCGCTCAGCATCTCGTTCGTCAGTGTCAACACCTTCGTTCTGTTGGCAAGCAGTTGGGCGATGGTGATGGGCTTGCTGGCGATTCAAAAAGGCAACAACGAAAGTATGGTGCGTTGGATTGGCCTGACGGGTGTGCTGGGGTTGACGTTTGTCTTGCTGCAACTCGTCGAGTATCAAGAATTGCGGCACGAAGGCATCGCCCTCTACAGCGAGACTGCCGGGCGCTTCGGGCAGCGCTTTTATCCGTTGACGGCCTTTCATGGGGCGCATGTCATCGTCGGGGTGATATGGGCATTCATCGTGATGTTCAAGGGCATCAAACGGCAATACAGCCCGACGAATTACATCGGCATCGAGATTTTCGGCCTGTATTGGCACTTCGTCGATGTCGTCTGGATTATTCTGTTCACGATGATTTATTTGATTTGACATTCAGTACAAGATGAGATTATAACCATGGTGCTTTGCGTCACCACAAAGAGACGAAAATGATGCGAGCCGGGCAAAGCACGCTCTGCCCCAACTTTTCTCTACGGACGCTGCAACCCCTGTATGGCCTAGAGATATGTCGCCAAAGAACGGACGGATTCCCCTCCCCGTACACGGGGAGGGGCTAGGGGTGGGGTCAATTTTGCGCTTCAATATCGTTTATTTTCAAGAGGATAGATAAACAATGGCCGAAGATGAAATGACACAGGCTGAAAACGAAATCAGCGATGCGGAAAATGTCAACGAAGAAGCCGCCGCGCCGGTTGACGAGACGGCTCACGAAATTGCGCACGCGCATATCCCGTCGGATACCACGGATGTGCTCGGGATAACGCTGCCGTTTCCAATCTATACGGCGGTCTTTGTGATTCTAGCCGTGCTCACCGTGATTGAGGTTGTTGTCGGCACAGGCAGCAGTGGCGCAGTGATTGCGATCATTTTGGCGGCAATTGCGTTCGGCAAAGCCTACCTCGTCGTCAGTTATTACATGCACTTGCGCACCGACAATCGCCTGTTCACGTATACCTTGGTATTTCCGCTCATTGTCGGGATATTGGGCATCTTGTGGTTGATACTCGTCGCGCCCGAAGCCGGTGGCGTCGAATAATTTGTGTTCAGACCCACATCGATAACAAACCCGCAGTGTCTCATGGGGGGCAGTGCGGGTTTGTTGTTGAAAATGGTGGTTGTCTTGATGTGCAAGTTGCGATACAACAAGTGATATGCTGTCAATGTGATGCGTCAGGAGTTGTTGGATGCACGTTGAATTGACCGACAAAGTAGCTTTGGTAACCGGGGGGGCGCGTCGAGTTGGCCGGGCGATTGCGCTTGGATTGGGTGAGCGTGGCGCGAATATCGTCGTCCATCACGGTCATTCGGACGAATCAGCAGCCGACACAGCCCGTGAAATTAAATCGTATGGTGTCGATGCGTTGGTCGTCAAAGCCGATCTCGGCAATCCCTCCGAAATTGAAAATTTGTTCGAGCGGATACGCGAACATTACGGGCGTCTCGACATCCTCGTCAACAACGCCTCGAACTTTCAACGACGCGAGTTGCTAGAAATCACGCTCGACGACTGGCACGAAACGATGAATGTGAATCTGCGAGCGCCGTTTTTGTGTACACAACACGCCGCCCGTTTGATGCGCGAGAATGACCCGCCCGGCGGCGTCATCGTCAACATTCTCGACAAAGGGGTGTTTCGTCCGTGGCCGAAATATCCGCATCATGGCATCAGCAAGGCGGCGCTTCATGCCTTGACCGAAGTCAGCGCTGTCAGCCTCGCGCCCGATATTCGTGTCAACGCTGTGCTGCCCGGCCCGGTCATGAAGCCGGACACGGGCATGACCGACGAAGATTGGGAACGGCTTGGGGCCACCCTCCCTCTGCGACATTCCGGCACGGCGGAAGATGTCGCCCGCGCTGTCTGCTTTTTGTGTGGCGAGGATTTCCTCACCGGGACGATTATTTACGTCAACGGCGGCGGGCATTTGACCTAACAGAGAAACGATTTTGCATCCAGAGGCTACCAGCAATTGCGTATCGTCGAGCCTAATTTGCGCAAGTCTTGAAATATTTTGAGGAGGACACATCGATGACTCCTGTACCGCCTTCATGGTTGATAAGCGGGTTGAAGAAGTCGCATCTTGTCTTGGGGCAGGCGATTGCGGGTGTCACGCAAGAGCAGGCGCAGCAACTGCGCGAAGAACCGGACGGTTGGACGATTCTCGAAATCATCTGCCATGTGCGCGACCATCAAGAGATTTACTTCGACCGGGTGAAGCGCATGGTCGCCGAAGACACGCCGACCTTAGCCACCTTCGACCGCATCGCAATGGTGACAGAACGTAATTATGCTGGGCAAAATCTGCGCGAGGTGTTCGACAACTTTGTGCAGACGCGCCAAGCCTTCATCGAATTCGTCTCCACTCTCGACGATGCGCAGTGGGATCGCGGCGGGCAGCACCCACTCACCGGCGATGTCACCGTGAAGACGCCGACGCTGCACACCGTACTCCACGACATCGACCATGCGGAGCAAATCGGGCGTATCCTCACCGATGCCGGGCTACGACCGTGATCTCACCCTTCATCGCGCAAAGAGTCCGAGACGCCTTCGCCGACCGTATTGATGAGGGCATCGACACTTTCGACATGATGTGGCAGGTCAAGCGTCGCGTAGACTTCGCGTGCCTGTCGATAATAATTGACCGACTGCTTGGGGCGCCCCATGCTGCGATACAAATCGCCGAGCGCCCGCAGCGCATTCGCCATGCTCAAGCGGTCGCCGATTTTGCGGGCGAGCGTCAACACACGGAAGCGGTCTTCGACCGCCGAATCGTATTGACCGAGCTGCACGAATAAATCATTCATATTGTTGAGGATGATAATCTCGCCGTACAAGTCGCCCAAGCGATGGGCCAATGCGAGCGCTTCCTGTAAATAAGGCATGGCAGTGTTGGGCTGCGAGAGCGCCGCGTGTGCCATGCCCAAATTCGCCAGGGCGGCTTCTTCGCCACGTCGGTCATTCAACCCGCGGCTGATGATGATGGCTTGCTCATAATAAGCGATGGCTTGCTCGTAGTTGCCAAGTTGCATCGCCATCACACCGGCTTCGGTCGTGCTGGGTTGCAGCGCCTTCAAACGTAACGGTTGTGAGTCGGCGAGGTGTGCATAAATCGTCTCGATTAAATCTTGCACACCCGAGTCAAAATCGCCGCGTAAATCGGCCCATTGTGTCTGGCCGAGATAATCGGGAATTGTTGTCGTATCATCCGGCTCATCTTCTAACAAAACCGGGATGATAAAATGCCCGCGCGACACCGCATATTGGAGTTCGCTGCGCATCCATTGCGAGTTCTGCGCAGCCGATGAAAACAAGGCGACGACACCAGCCGCACTGTTGATCACATGCTCAGCAGCCGACTTCCAACTCACACCCGACTCGGGGACATCATCTTCCGTCCACACTTTGAGGCCGCTAGCCCGCAGTGCTTTGCGCACGCGCCGCATCAGGCTTGTGTCTTCGTCGTCATAACTCAAGTAGATGTATGGCAAGCCATCATCGAGATGCCAATGAAACACCTGCTGTTCGATGACCGGTTGTATGCTTGTGATGTGATATTGCGCCAACAAATCGGGGTAACTTTCGTCCATCGCCAACAAGCGCTCGCTGGCTTCGTTGGGCAGCGCAATCGTGATATGCCCGCCGTCGCCAACATCGACCAATTCAATCGTATTGTGTTCAATCGCCAACAAAGTCGCCAAGACACTCGTAAAGCGGTCGATGTCGAATGTCACCTCGTCATGTTGCACCGTCAACGCGACATGTTTCACTTGGCTGTCTGCGCTAGGCTTGACAATCGGGTGTTGCTCGCGCCACGCCACCAACGCCTGAAGTAATTTGATGCGGAAATTGTCTACCGAGCCGAAAATGTCGCAAAAGTCTTCGGGGGCGAGGCGGCGCTTGAAGGCTGCCAGTTGCGGATAAAATTCAAAATCAATCAAGGCTGGACGCCACGGTTGGTGCATGTCCATCAAGAAACACAAGCGGTCGAGACCGCGTTCCCCCGCATAGCGATATTCAAATTCGGCGATGCTATGGTCACTACCATCATCGATGAAGCCGTAGCGATGCCCCCAAAAGCCGACGAATAAATCGGCTTTGTCAATTTTTTGCCGGGCACTGTGCGTCACACCATTGCCCATCGCCTCGAAATATTCCATCGTCACTGGTGTGAAGCCGACGGCATGGCAGGCTTCAAGCGCAGCGCGACGATACTCGTGCATATCTCGACTCGTGCTGCTAATGAATACAGTCCACATAATGCCTCTGATTTGAAAATTTATTTTGATTGTCTATTATACTCTGTTTGTGCAAGAGAGTCATCTATGCCGCTTCGCACCCCGTCAAAGCAACGAAAATGTTTGCACTGCAGAGGGCACAGAGCGTTTCTCTTTTGCGTCGAATCGTTTCTTTTCAAGAGCTGCAACAACCCCACTCCCCGATACTACAAGCGTATATCAGAGCGCAAATTGTCGCAAATGCAACGACGTTATGATTAGATTTATTCGACGATCAATGTCGTCAGATAGGCGTGGCCGACGACGGGACTGCCGTCGGGCAAGGTGACGGGCAACGTTTCGACCGTCTCCAAATCGTACAAGCCAGTCAACAGGGGGTATTCGCCCGGCGGTAAATCACACGGAATCGTCAGCGTGCGTTCGTCGAGATACAAGCGTGCCGGTTGCCATGTCTCGGTGTAGCTGTCGGCTGGTGTGCCATCCGTATTGACGATGCCGATACCATTGGCATCGACCAACACGAGCGTCATGCTCACATTGGCGGGCGGCGCAGCGTCAACCTGCCACCAACTTTCGAGCGCAATCGTCTGGCACGGCTGCACGGTGACATCATCGCGCAGCGTCCAACTTTGCAAACTGTAGAGTGCATCGAAGCGATAGCGTTCGTGCACATCATCCGGGATGCGACGATACTCGGTGACGATGTGGTCAGGGAATTGCGCATCATGGATGCCCCAATCCGCCGACCGCACCGGGACATACGTCTCGTCGAGCAATGCGAGGAGGCGGTCGCCACGCTGCCATTGGTCAACCTCAATATGCCACAGACGCTCTGTTTCGCCGACGAAGTTGAGAAAGCGTGCGACATCGGCCTCATCGCGTCGCCAGATGACATTGTGCGCCGGGTCGGGCATGTTGTCGACGAGTTTGCGCTGCGCCGGTTGAATGATGTGCATCAAGTCATCGTTGTCGAATTTGACCGGCAGCCGCTGCCGCATCGTATACGCCAGTGGAATATGCTGCCAAACGAGCGGCGCTTCGATGAATATGCGGTCATCTGCTTCCACAGTTTGTGCCATGAAAGCCGCGATTTCTTGATAAGGCCCGTTGGCGATGAATGTGCGGAAGTTCGTCAACGCCGGTTGCAGCAGCAGCACAATCACGACAGCTTGTACCGGGCGCGGGAAGACTTTGAAGGCCAACGCGACGACCATCACCAACGACGGCAGAATGACAATCAAATTGCGCGATGTGATATTCGCGGCGACGGTGTTGCCGATGATGGCGAGTGACAAGACGAAGACCGGCGGCAGCAGCACATAAACTTTGCGCCACTCCCCGCCAAAGCGCAATCGCGTCTCGTGCGCTTCGTGTCGCTGTGGGAAGATGCGCATCACCGGCATGATGATACCGGCCAACAAAAGCAATTCACCGATGGCGAGTGGTCTGAGTTGCATCTGCCGGTGAATCAACAACAGCGAGTCGAAGTTATTCGGCAGGCCATAGGCGACGCCGCTGCCGGTGCGCACGACAACCGCGTGCAAAAACGGAATCACCCACGCGACGAACGACAATGCGATCAACGCGAACAAGCCCGCCGCCCGCAGGTACAACGCTCGATTCCAGCGCACGAGTGTGATGAATAACAGCGCTTGCGCCGCGATGACGAGTAGGCCGTAGAAGTGTGTATAAATCGTACCGATGCCGAACAATACGACGAGTAACGCCGTGATGAAGTCGCGCCGGTTGAGCCAGCGCAAAAAGACGAGTTGAAAACCGACCGCGCCGGCTGCTAACGCGCTGTAGGGACGAATCTCGTGACCGAAGAAGGTGAAGGCGGCGAGTGTGCCCAAAATAAAGACGGCCAACAGCCCAACTTCGCGGTCGAACAAATCCACGGCGAGGCGGAACAGCAGCGCGAAGGTGAGCGCGGTGTATAAGGTTGACAGATGGCGCGTAGCCGGCTCATAATGCCCGACGAGTTCAACCCACACATCGACGACAACGCGCCATCCCGGTGGGTGAATATTCCGCGCCATCCATTGCACTGTCTCGGCGACCGAATTTTCTATTGCGCCATCGACCGCCCATGCTTCATCTTGCCGATAATTGCGCCCATCGAATTTGACGGTATGTATAGCGAGTAGCGCAAGCGTCAAGAGGACGAATGCCAGCATAATCAGCAATGTATTCGTTTTTCGCGGGGCAACCTCGACCATGTTTTCTGCCCAAACCTGCATTAGAATGAATTGTTTGCAAAATAGCGTATGCTTTTGCAGTCTTTACATTGCATCTCAACCTTTTCGCAGTCATCATACGAGTTGAATTTCTAATCTACAATGGGGAGTCACACAACGCATCATCATGACACAACAATCATCGCGCTACGACAGCACACGCCGCGCATGGGAACAGATTTGGGACAGCGCGTCCGTCGCCATTGAACTCGAAGCCGTGCAATATACGCGGTCGATCAAGACGATTGAGCGCTATCTGCCCTATCTGCCGCACGACGATGTTATCCTCGAAGCGGGTAGCGGACTCAGCGCGGTTGTCATCACGCTGCGTCGGATGGGATACAACGTTGTCGGCATGGATTATGCGGTGAATGCGCTGTACATCTCGCGAGAATTTGATGAGACATTGCCATTGTTCGCGGGCGACGTTCATGCCTTGCCACACGCCGACCATTCCATCGGCGCTTATCTTTCATTCGGCGTCTTAGAGCATTTTGAACACGGGATGCAACCGGCGTTGCGAGAAGCCTATCGCGTCCTCAAGCCGGGCGGCACACTCGTGTTGACGATACCGTATCCCAACATTGTGCATCGGCTTGTGCAGTGGCGACGACGCGGCACACAGTCCACACTCACCGACGATGATTTTTACGAGAGCACATACACGAAAGACGCACTCGTTGAGAATGTGACGGCGGTCGGCTTCGAGATCAAAATCGTTGTGCCGACGAGTCATTCATTCACATGGTGGGGACTCGGCGGGCCATTTCGTGGCAAAGGATATTATGAGACCAGTGCGTTGGCCGAAGCGCTCGGCAACCTGACGCGCATCGTGTTGCCGTGGGCATTCAACTTCACGACATTGCTTGTCGCGCAGAAGACGCCCACACAACGCGTATAACGCGAGTTTTGCCTATTTGTAGAGTCCGAAAATTAGGTTGTGTTGACGTTTCATAGATTGATGCGGAATCAAGTGACGCCAACGCAGAGCAATCATTCCGTTGGGGCATTGCGTGCAATGCCCTGAAGGGTTTAGCAAGCTAAACCCCAACGATTGTCCCCTATTTTTGCATCAAAGCGCAAATGTCAACAGAG
>RFIA01000360.1 GCA_003695675.1 Chloroflexota bacterium | reverse complement strand
TGCGGCGAACAGCCGCTGAGTTCATGGTCGGTGTGCAATCTCGGCGCGATCAATCTGAGCAAATTCTACGATGCCGAAGCCAACGATGTCGATTGGGAAACGCTCGAACAAACGGCGCGTTATGCCACGCGCTTCCTCGATGATGTCATCGACTCGACGCCGTACTTCTTCGAGGAGAATCGACAGCAGCAATTGAGCGAACGTCGTGTCGGCCTCAACAATATGGGGTTGGCCGAGTTGATGGTGCGGCTTGGCATCCGCTATGGCAGCGATGAGTCGATTGCATTCATCGACAAACTCTACGAATTCCTGACGCTCGCCATCTATGATGAGTCGGTCGAAATTGCCCGCGAGAAGGGCGCATTCCCTGAATTTGATGGCGAGAAATTTGTACAAAGCGGTTTCATGCAAACGCTGCCCGATGACATTCGTAACAAAGTTAAAAATAATGGAATAAGAAATGTTACATTACTAACACAGGCACCCACGGGCACAACCGGAACCATGATGAATACCTCGACCGGCATCGAACCGTTTTTCTCGTGGGTCTACTATCGCAAGAGCCGGCTCGGTCTGCACGAAGAGCGTGCGCCGATTGCGCAGGAGTGGTTCGACGCGCATCCCGGCGAAACCGAATTGCCCGATTATTTCGTCACGGCCATGGAGTTATCGCCCGAAGATCATATTCGTGTACAAGCGGCGATTCAACGTTGGGTTGACAGTGCGATAAGCAAGACGTGCAATGTGCCCAATGAATACACGGTCGAACAGGTGCGCGAGTTGTACGAGTATATGTACGAACTCGGTTGCAAGGGCGGCACGATTTATCGCGATGGCAGCCGCGACGAACAGGTGCTGATGCTCAAGGGCGATCAACGCGCCGAAGCCGAGATGGAGAAGAAGCGCAAGCACTCGACGGAAGCAATCGAGCAGGTGACGACGCCACATCGCGTCTATCCGCGACCGGCGTTGTTGACCGGCGTGACGATGCGGCGGGCGACTCCGATGGGCAATGCCTACATCACGATGAACAGCGACGAAGACGGCAATCCGTTCGAGGTTTTCATCACCGTCGGCAAAGCGGGCAGCGATTTGCAAGCCGATGCCGAAAGCATGGGGCGCATGATTTCGTTGGCGCTGCGCACGACCGCGCCGCAAAATCGCCGTAAGATGCTCAAGCTGATTATCGACGAATTTCAGGGAATCGGCGGGGCGCGTCCGATTGGCTTGGGGCCGAAGCGCGTCGCCTCATTGCCGGACGCCGTCGCCGCGGCCTTGAGCGAACATTACTTCCCGGAGACAGCCGCGCAACAATTGACACTCGTGCCGCTTGACCCCAACGAACCACATCCCGAACCGCAGGACACGCCGTCGGATGTCATCGTTGATGAGCACGACAAGGTGCAGCCGAACGGTCATGCGCATGGGGTCATCTCCGGCGCGGATATGTGTCCCGAATGTGGCACGTACTCCCTCGTGCGGGCAGAGGGCTGTCGCAAGTGCTTGAGCTGCGATTACAGCGAATGTTGATTGGAATAGCGAAACAGAGGCGGATCAATTTGACCGCCTCATTTTGCAAATTTATGATAGAAAGGAGGTGAGAAAGATAGCTGCCAAAAGATAGCTGCCAAAGGTAAGAAAGGCTATAAGCCGGGAGAAAAAGCCCCGGCATCCGGTCAATACAAGCCGGTTGGCCCTCGTGGTGGTGATGGCGGCAATGAGATCACGGTTGTGAAAGACAAACCATTACCGCCGACGCCAAAACCGGGTCAAACGTGGATCATTGTTGACCGAACTAAAAACAAATCGGGAGGGCGTGGTTAGGCTCTGTTGACATTTGCGCCTTGATGCAAAAATAGGGGACAACCGTTGGGGTTTAGCTTGCTAAACCCTTCAGGGCATTGCACGCAATGCCCCAACAGCACGCAATGCCCCAACAGCACGCAATGCCCCAACAGCCAACAGAATGAAGGGAGACTCATGCGCAAAATTATCGGCATTGCATTATTGCTGACGTTGAGCGTCACGGGTATCGTCATGGCGCAGGATGATGATGAGACGGCGTTCACGGCGTCGGGGTGGTTGTGGACGGATTTGGACGATGATGCGTCTGATGAGGGCGCGGAAACATTCGTCGTCTTCCTCTCGCCGGATGATGGCGCGACATTGATTGAGGTCGCACGCGGCGCGGATGTCGTCTACACATTGAGCGATGACGGTCTCTACAGTGGCGCGACGCTCGTACCGGCAGCGGTCGATTTTGCAGCGACGCTCGAAGTCATTGATGAAGATACACGGCAGGTGATGTCTGTCACGAGAACCGGAGCGTTGACATTTGAGACCAATCTGCAATATGACCGCAGCGATGTCGCTTTCGGTGTGTGGGTCGAGGGCGAACGCGATTTGATGGAATACACGATGTTCGCCGAATGTCTCGGACGCGAGGACGGTTCGCCGCCGAGCGCATTCGCAACCCCTGACCCGATCCTGCCGATTGCCATCGATGACGAAGCCGGTACGCTGACGATAGGGGGCGATCTCGTGTTGAGTGGCGGCGGCGGTGTCTATGAGCGTGTCGATGAAGCGCCGTTCGGTCAATTCACGCAAGTCATCACACAGACGGCGACCGTCTCGGACGACTCCATCGCCTTCACGTACCACGCTATCGCCGACGGGCGCGACGATTGCGAAGTGCGTTACGAGACGACATTCGTCCCGTTTGATGCGGATTATGAGGCGTTGCTCGAACGCGGCGACATGCTCGGAGATGATGCGTAAAGGCGCATGGGCGCGGCAAAGGTGACGAGTTTCTCTTTGCGCTCTTTGCGCCTCTGCGATTCAAATCGTTCGCTGTTGGCTTGAGATTACAGGCCGGTCGTCGCGTCGATGGCGATCAGTACCATCGCTGCGACTGCGCCCATCGACAGCATCGTGCCGACAATAGCCCACACTGCTGCGGTGGCGCTGTTTTGTTTCTTGTTCGCTTCAATCGTGTATTGGGGTTGCGCTACCCGACGAGGACGAGAAACCGAGGCGACATTTGCGTTTGCAGCATTCGCACGCATCGTCACGAGATCGATCCGTCGTATCCATTCCTGCGCCTTGGGGTGGTTGATGGTCATGAGTAGCTGCCGGGCTTCGTCGAGGCGACGTTCGTCGATTAATTGCTTCGCCATGATAAATTGCTGTCGTAATGTTGTCGTCGCTGCCATTTTAATCCTCCTGTATCAATCCTTTACTGACAAATCTTTGCTTACCATAACGCTTCATGTAATATGGACAAGGCGAGCGCAATGTTTCTTTCGTACTATTTGACGCCCGATTCTAAATAATTGCTGAGAGTCCTGCGCAGGTCATCAATCTGCTCGTATAATGATGGGCTGTTGATAAACGATGTCATGAGGTGTCTTTGAATACGCAATCCCATCAGCCGCGCAGATTGAGGTGGAGACCGAGTCTGCGCCGCAAAACGGTCAAGCGAATGTTTTTGTTTGCGCTCGTGATTGGCTTTGTGTGGACGGCGGGCGTCGCTGCCGCGATTATCTGGTATGGGCAGCAGGACAATGCCCAACCGTCCGACGCGATCATCATACTTGGCGCGGGGGTGCGCCCCAACGATACACCGACTTTCGCGCAAACGCGGCGCACCTATCAAGCCTATATGTTGTGGCGAGACGGCTTCGCGCCGCATATCATCTGTACCGGCGCCGTCTCATTGCGTTCGACGATTAGCGAAGCCGAAGCCTGTCGGCGGTTGCTGTTGGAATGGGGCGTCCCGAATGACGCGATTTTCCTCGAAGAACAAAGCCGCAGCACCGAAGAGAATGCCGTTTATGCGCAGCGCCTGATGGACGCGAATGGATGGCGTTCGGCCATCGTCGTCAGCGACCGCTATCATCTGTTCCGCGCCAATTGGATGTTCAGCAAAACCGGCATCGAAGCCCACACGAGTCCGGTGACATTCGTGCGCATTCGCCCCGATATTTTTCTGCGCTCAATCACACGCGAAATCATCGCGCTGCATTGGCAAGCCGCGAAAGATGTGATCGGCTTGCCCGTCACAAGTGTGCCGGTTGTCTAGCCCTATGATTCCAGAAATTCGAGAATATGTTGATTGACCGCTTCGGGTTCGTCGTGTTGTAACCAATGCGTCGCATTCTCGAAGTAAACGAGTCGTCCGTCATCACACAGGTCGATGCTCGGCTGCGCCATCTCTTTGCCGAGCGCGATGTCGCCCGTGCCCCACAACAACAGCGTCGGCACATGAATATGCGGGTCGGGTGGCGCTTTGGGCGGCGCTTTGCGCAGGGCGCGATACCAATTGAGCATCGCCGTCATCGCGCCCGGTTGTGACCACGCCGCGCGATAGCAAACCCAATCTTCTTCGCTGAAGGTATCTTTTTTGGCCGAGCGCTTCAACGGTTCGATTAAACCGCGCCAATTGAAAAGCCGCATCGATGCCTCCGGCAGCCACGGCAATTGAAAGTAGCGCATATACCAACTGCGACGACGCTGCGCCGGGTCATTGCGCAGCGCCTCCCGCATCACGCGATGATGTGGCGCGTTCAAGATGATGAGTTTCGACACATGCTGCGGATATTTGCTGGCAAACCACCACGCTACGGCGCCGCCCCAATCATGCCCGACGAGCGCGACTTTCTCATATTCCATTGATGTGCCTAACGCAAGAATATCGTTCGCCAACACATCGAGATTGTAAGCTGCGACGTCTTTGGGTTTGTCGCTCAAGTTATAACCGCGTTGGTCGGGGACGATGACGTGATAGCCGGCGCTTGCAAGTGGCTCGATTTGATGATGCCAGCCGTACCAAAATTCGGGGAAGCCATGCAGCAAGATGATCGGTTCGCCACGCTCTGAACCGGCGGTGATGACGTGCAGTCGAATATCGTTTAGGGTAACGAATTGTTTGCGGATTATCTGTTCGAGCATCATATTCTGCCTTTTGTTTTCTTGTCGTTTTGTAAGATTGCGTAATGTACTAAGATCGTAAAAACTTTATCCAATGGGAAACACTCTCGTAGTACAATGTGTTGTAACGATACTGTAATGTTTGATCTTGTAGGTGCGCTGACGAATATAACCGCAGGAAATATGTTGTGAACATTCGAACGAAACTCATCCTCGCATTCACATTTATCGCTCTTATTTCGGCCATTGTCGGCAGCGTTAGCATCATCATCACGCGCCGCGTTGCCAACGATTTTAAGCAAATTACCGAAGTGACCAACCCGCAGTTGGTCGCGCTTGGCGAAATCAAAGCCGAAGGACTCGGCGTCGCGATTTCGTCGCTCGAATTCAGTTTGATTGAAAGCGCCGGGTTACACGCGCCCGGTGAACAACCGGTCATTTATCAAACCCATCTGAATAATCTTGACATGCGCCTCGCCGAATACCAAGCCCTGATTCGCACCGATCAAGAGCGTCAAATCGCTGCTGAAATCGTTCAATTGGTCGACAATCTTCGCACAACATCGGAAGGGTTGTTACGCGCTGCTCAACGCGGTGTCAATATTGCCGAAGATGCCGACGCGCTAGCGATGATCGCCGACCTTGAGACATTTGAATCGACTTTGGTTGAGCGTCTTAACGATGCCATTGCTTTGCAGACTGCTGAGCTTCAGGCGCGAAATCGCGCGGCAGAAGATAGCGCATCGTTGGCGACATTCATCAATATTCTTGCGATGTTGGTCACGATTACGAGTGCGGTTGTGCTCGGCGTTGTGATTTCAGAGAATATCGCTAATCCACTTGATCGTCTGAAAAGAGCCGCGAACCTCGTCGGCGAAGGGCGGCGCGATGTCCACGTTGTGGTGCGTTCGGGCGATGAGTTGGGCGTGCTGGCACAGGCTTTCAATACGATGGTCGAGGATTTGCGTGCGACGACGGTTTCGCGCGATTATGTTGACAGCATCATTCAGTCCACCCCCGGCGCGTTGATTGTGCTCGGGCCTAGCACGGAGATCGTCACCGTCAACCCGGCAGCCGAGGCCTTGCTGAACTACAGCGAAGCCGAACTTGTCGGCCAACCGATGCAATCTATTTTGGCCGATGAACGCTTAGACGCGATGATGGACACGTTATCGCTCAGCCGGGTTGAAGAGACATTTTATCGAGCGCGAGACGGGCATGTCATCCCGGTTTCGTTCACGAGTTCGATCATGCAATTGCGCGATGGTACCTCCGGCGTTGTCACCGTTGCCTTGGACATCACCGAACGCAAACAAGCCGAAGCCGAGCGCGAACGGCTCATCGACCAACTTGCCGCGGTCAATCAAGAGTTGGCGATGAAGAATCACGAGCTGGCCGAGGCGAACCGGATGAAGAGTCAATTCATGGCGACTGTTTCGCACGAGCTGCGCACCCCACTGAGCACGATTATCGGGCAATCGGGCGTGATATTGGCCGGGATGGTCGGCGATGTGCCGGAGCGTCTCGAAAATAAACTGCAGAGCATTTACGACAGCGCACAGCATCTGCTGGCGTTGATTAACGACATCCTCGATATTGAGCGGATTGAATCCGGTCAAATGAAACCCAACGCCGAATCGATCTCTCTCAGCAGCTTGGCCAAAATATGGCACGACCGCCACATAGACGCCGCAATGGCCAAGCAGCTCGACTACGAGGTGCTCATCGACCCGAATTTGCCGCGCCGCGTCATCGGCGACCAAAAACTGCTCACGCAAGTGGCGACCAATCTCATCGGCAATGCGATTAAGTATACCGAGACCGGTCGCGTCGAAGTCGATGTGCGTTGGTGGAATAACGCGCTGGTTATTTCGGTGTTGGACACCGGGCCGGGTATCCCGGCCAATGAACTCGATCTCATCTTCGATGAATTTCATCGAAGCGAAGCAGCTCGTAAGAATGGCAGCGAGGGCACCGGTCTTGGTCTCGCGATTACGCGGCGCTTGGTGCGCGGTATGGGCGGCAAGATTACGGTGCGCAGCAAACTCGGCGAAGGCAGCCGCTTTGTTGTCGTTTTGCCGTTACAAGTTGATTTGAATGGTGCAGCCTAAAGCAGGAAAATTTTGAGGAGGCTTCATGTCTGCAAATAAGAATGCGATTCCGCAAGATATTCTTAAGGGGTGGACAGTGCTCGCTGTTGACGACACGCCCGCAAGTTTGGAGATTATCAGCGATGTGCTCTCTTATTATGGCGCGGTGGTCAAAACGGCGGCGAATGGCAAACAAGGCCTGCTCGCGGCGCAAAAATTTAAGCCCAACTTGATTATTGCGGATATTGCCATGCCCGAACTCGATGGTTGGGGCATGATTGAGGCTTTGCAGACGGATGTCCATACGCGCGATATTCCCGTGATTGCGCTGACGGCGCACGCGCAGCGCGGTGACCGTGAATTGGCGATCAGCAAAGGTTTCCTCAATTTTCTCGTCAAACCCTTGGATCCGTTGAATTTTATGAATCAGGTGTTAGTATTATTGGAAGCAGTGCCCACGTTGGGCGATGATATTCGACGTAAAATGCAAAACAAGTGAGGCGACATGGCGAATGTATTGATTGTGGATGATAATGTCGATAGTCAAGAAGTGTTAAAAGATATTCTGAGTTATCATGGGATGGCGGTTGTCGGCGTGTCGAATGGGGAAGAAGCCTTACAAATATTGGCGGCGCAGTCGTTCGACCTCGTTGTCATCGATTTGTTACTGCCGGGGATAAATGGCTGGGCGTTGCAAGAACGCATCAAAACACAGTGGGGGATCCCTTGTGTGGCGATCACCGCGTATGATAATCAACAGGTCGAAGGCGAAGTGTTAGAAGCGGGTTTTATCGCATACTATCCCAAGCCGCTTGATGCGACGACATTCGCGCAAGAAATTATGGCGATACTATAGCTTGTTTATTTTTGCTCATCATCTTGAAAGTATAACAACATGGATTATGTCAAATTAGGGCGCACCGGCCTGAAGGTGAGTCCACTGTGTCTTGGCACGATGACGTTTGGCTGGTCAGCAGACGAGGCGACATCGTTCGCGATTATGGATGCGGCGCTCGATGCCGGCATCAATTTTTTCGACACGGCGGATGTGTATTCGAGTTGGATTGAGGGCAACGCTGGCGGCGAGTCCGAGACGATTATCGGCAAGTGGTTGCAGAATCGCGCGCGGCGCGAAGTCATCATCGCGACGAAAGTGCGCGGGGCGATGTGGGCGGGGCCGAATGGCGAAGGCCTCAGCCGTCATCACATCATGCTGGCCGTTGAGGACAGCTTGCGCCGGTTGCAAACCGATTACATCGATCTCTATCAAACCCACTTCCCCGATGACGAAACACCGCTCGACGAGACCCTGCGAGCGCTCGATGACCTTGTGAAGCAAGGCAAGGTGCGCTATATCGGCGCCAGCAATTACCCGGCGTGGTTGTTGACAAAATCGTTGTGGGTCAGCGATGTCAACCATCTTGTGCGCTTCGACTGCTTGCAGCCGCATTACAGCTTGCTGCATCGCGCAGAATTCGAGCGCGAGTTGCAGGCCGTGTGCCGCGACCAACACATCGCGGTGATCCCGTACAGTCCATTGGCAGCCGGTTTCCTCACGGGGAAGTATCAACGCGGCAGCAAAAATGTGGACACAACGCGCAGTGCAAGCAGCCTGATTCAACAGCTCACCGGCGATGAGCAAGCCTTCAAAGTGCTCGACGCGGCGACGCAAATCGCAAACACACACGGCGTCCCCGTCGCGCAGATTGCACTCGCGTGGTTACTCGCCAATCCCGTCATCACCTCGCCCATCATCGGCGCGCGCACCGTCGAACAACTCACCGCCGTCATCGGCGCCGTTGATGTGCAATTGACCGCCGACGAGATCGATACGCTGACGGGATTGAGCGACGGCTTTTAATCGACTCGGTTGGCGGCCCAAGAGCCAAAAGATGTCTTGCAACCGCCGACTGCGATCATCACTCGCGGAACAATTTGCCGACGCTGCGGCCTTGATGCGCCCGCAAGATGACCTCGGCCAACAAAGGCCCAACCGAGAGCACGGTCATATTCGGCAATTTGGCGAGTACGTCTTTCGACTGCGGTATCGTGTCGGTCGTGACAATTTCTTTGACGTTCATCCTGCGCAGCCGGTCGCAGGCCGGGCCGGTCAACAGGGCGTGGGTGAAGGCCAGATAAATATCTTTCGCGCCGCGTTCACGAAGCGCGGCGACAGCCTTTTCCATGCTGCCCGCCGTGTTGACTTCGTCATCGACGAGCAAGACATTCTTGCCCGCGACATCGCCGATGATGCTCATGGCTTCGGCTTTGTCGTCATTGCCGACACGTCGCTTTTCGACGAAGGCCAATGGTGTGTCGAGGCGCTCTGCCCAATTGCGGCCTTTTTTGGCAAAACCGAGATCGGTTGTCACAACGACCAGATTTTCCAGCTTTTTCTTCGCGATATACTCCACCAACAAGTGAAATGCCGTCAACGCATCGCCGGGAATGTTGAAGAACCCTTGTATTTGCCCGGCGTGGAGGTCAATCGTCATGTAGCGGTCTGCGCCTGCGACTTCAATCATGTTCGCCATCAAACGCGCCGTAATCGGGACACGCGGTTGATCTTTTTTGTCGGAGCGCCCATAGGGGAAATATGGGATGACAAGATTGATGCGCCCCGCAGAATCGCGTTTGAGGGCGTCAATCATAATCAACATTTCCATGATTTTTTCGTGCAATGGAGACTGCATCGTTTGCACGAGGTAGACATCTTGCCCGCGCACACTTTCGTCTAGCCAGATGAAGATATTCTCGTTCGAGAAGACTTTGCGGCGTTTTTTGCCCGGCGTAATATCAAGGTGTTTGGCAATCTTGCCGCACAACTCGTCAGAGCCTGTGCCAAAGAATAATTTGATGTCGCCATATTGCCCGAAATATTTGGGTGTTTCCGGTTCGTGGGCGTCATCGTTGGGATAAACCAATGTTCCGGGCACTTTATCTTGCGCACCGTTCTCATCACTACTCATCTTACGCCTCCTCACTCACTCTTGTTTTTATGTTTTCTCTATTTCCTTACGATGATTTCGTTTCTACATGTGTCGCAGTAATTGCTCGATGGCTGTTTGCGGGGCAAGCCTTCGCGCTTGAATCTGCGCGATGACATCGGCAAGGATGGCGTCATCAATGTCTTGCAAAAAGCGTCGCATCAGCGTTTCGCGCAAACGGTCGTGCAATTCGATTTCGATTTGCTGCCGCTCAATCTGCGCGAAAATCTTCGCATCGACGAGATGATTGCGGTGGGCTTCAATCACTGTCATCAAGTCGTCGATGCCCGTCGTTTCGAGGGCGATTGTTTGCACAATCGGCGGTATCCACATCGGCGTCTCGGCATTGCGCCCATTCGCCTTATCCTCAACCGGTAGCAAACGCCCGTGATGGGCGACGAGTTGGCCGAGTGACGCCGGGTGACCGAGTTCAAGCATCGCTTTGAGTGCGGCGACGGTTTTCTTCACGCCGGGGCGGTCGGCCTTGTTGACGACGAGGATGTCGGCAATTTCGAGGATACCGGCCTTAATCGCCTGCACATCATCGCCGAGACCGGGCGCCTCGACGAGAACCGTTGTGTGAGCGGTGCGCACAATATCGACTTCGCTTTGCCCCGCGCCGACCGTTTCCACAAGGACAAGATCGAACCCGGCGGCGTCGAGCACCCGGATGGCGTCGCGTGTCGCCCGCGCCAAACCGCCGAGACTGCCGCGCGTCGCCATGCTGCGGATGAAGACGCCTGCATCGCCAGAAAGATCGCGCATCCGAATGCGGTCGCCGAGAATCGCGCCGCCGGAAAAAGGACTCGTCGGGTCAACCGCGATAATGCCGACCGTTGTGCCGTGCGCACGATAGGCTTTCGCCAGTGTGTTGACGAGCGAGCTTTTGCCCGTGCCCGGCGCGCCGGTGATGCCGATAATCCACGCTTTGCCAGTGTGGGGAAATAAAGCGGCGAGGACATCATCAACGCCCTCGCGCTCATTTTCAACATAAGATAACAGCCGCGACAGCGCACGGCGATTGCCTTGTAACAGACTCTCAGTCAGTTTTTGAAGCGGCTTCGAAGCCATCGCCATCCTTCACTATCGTATTGATAAAGTCGATAATTTCGTCGGTCGATGCGCCGGGGCCGAAGATGCCGGTCACGCCCATTTCTTGCAATTTAGCTTTATCTTCGTCGGGGATGATGCCGCCAATCAAAATCGGCACATCGCCCATCTCATTGGCGATCATCAATTCGCGGATGCGTGGCACAAGCGCAAGATGGGCGCCGCTCAAAATACTCAGGCCGACGACATCAACATCCTCTTGCAGCGCCGCTTCGGCAATCATCTCGGGTGTTTGCCGCAAGCCGGTATAAATGACTTCCATGCCGGCGTCGCGCAATGCCCGCGCAATCACCTTCGCCCCGCGGTCGTGCCCATCAAGTCCCGGTTTCGCAATTAATACTCGTATTGCCATAAACTTGTTGACATATCTTTCGTTGAGGTTGGCGAAATTTTGCTCGGTGTGACCCCGTAAAACGCAACTTTGAACACACGAATCCCGCTCAAAGCTGCTCAAAAAGACTGTTTATCCGGTGTTCACTTCAATTATAGCAAAAACGTAGAAGCCGCGAAACATCCACAACGCAAATCAAACCAAAATTGAATAAATCTAATTCAACACGACCGCTTCCTCTGTGTTACAATTAAACTTTAAGCAAACTATGGTCGTATAGTGAGCATCAAGAGAATTGCGATGAGTGCTGCCTCTGATAGCGCAAATAAAAAACCCCTGCCGTTTGAGCAGTCAAACATCACATTGGCATCGATGCCAATGAATCGTATTGGGGTGGTGTTGACGATTGTACTCGCGGTGGTGACGATAATCGCCTTTTTTGCCTACCCGATTCTCGCGTTAAATTGGCGTCAGCAGCCGTTTTTTGGCGCCATTGTTTCGCATACGTTGGTCGTGGATCGAGGCGAATCGCTTGATTCGGAGGCGTGGCCCGGTCTTGCCGCCGGGTTGCAATTTGGCGATCAAATTCTGGCCATCAATGAGCACACATTCTTTTCCGGCGAAGCGCCTGATTATGGCGCTGCACGCGCAGACTTCCGCGATGTGTTGCGCACCTTCGCGCCCGGCGACGAGATCACGGTGACATTTCGCCGCGCGGTTTCGGGGGATACCGCCGCGACCGTCGCCGACGAGACCTGCGACGCCCCCGTCGACGGCTTCGCGCAGTGTCGAACAACGTATATGCTGACCACATTGTCCGACAATAATTTGCTCGGCTTTTTCGGCATTCCATATTTTACTGCCGCGCTGATGTTGCTGATTGGCCTCGCCGTTTTATATAAGCAATGGCGGAATCCAACCGCGCGTCTTGTCGCCGCCATCACATTGTGTGCCGCCATCGTCATGGCGGGGTTTTTCGATGCTTCGACATCGCAGCGCTTGCCCCATTTGTGGATGTTTGCGCTTGCGATGACGGGCGGGCTGTTGATTGTATTTAGTATGACGTTCCCGACTCGAATGGCGTTCGGTTATCGCCATCCGACGGCAGTTTATCTGCCGATTGTCATCGCCATTCTGGTGACGGCGCTGGCTTTTGACCAATTCGCCAATCCGTCAACAGCGTTCACCCATGCCCATGCCGAACGCCTCGCCGGGCTGCTGTTGGTCATCGGCCTGATTCTCGTCGTGATTCGGATGGGGTATCAGCGTCGCTATGCCGTGACGCTGCGCGTTCGTAACCAAGCCAACATCGTTTTGAGCGGCGTGTTGTTGACCTTGGCGCCGGCCTTGATTTGGATGATTAATATTCTGATTGAGGATGCCACCGGTTCCGAATTGATTCGCTTCACCGTGGAGACGATGACGCCGTTCTTTATTCTGCCGCCGCTGAGTATGGCGTATGCGGTTTTGCAATTCCACTCTGTCGATACAGATCGTATCGTCAGTCGGGGCATCACGTATACGCTGATGTTGGCGACGCTCATCGTTGGTTATTCGCTGTTGGTGTTGGGCGTCAGTTTGTTCGCCGGTGAACTCGTCAGCGCCGACAATACCATTTTGATCGCGATTACAATTTTTGCCAGCGCGTTTCTGTTCATGCCGGTTCGCAATTATTTGCAAGGCAAAATCGACGCCATTTATTACCGCACCGTTCAACTTTATCGCACTCGTGTTGAAAATTTCGCCGGGAAGTTGACATCGTTGACGCGATTGGACGACATCGCGCTCGAATTTCAAAAGCAAATCACAGACGTGATTAACCCGGTCAATCTGTTCATCTTTTTGCCCGACCATCAGTCGGGCGAATTTGTCGCCATCGACATCCTCGAATCGAAAACGAATGTCACCTTCGAGCCAGAGAACGGCGTAGCGATGTTGTTGAAGTCGCGCAACAGCCAAGAAATCGACGCGGTAGACCATATCGTCTATTTGGGGTCGGGGGCGCAATGGCCGCCCGAATTGCGTGCCGAACGCGCCCGACTTGGCATTTTGAACAGCGCAGTGCTCGCCGGTTTGCACGGCAGCCATCATGAATTTGTTGGCTTCATCAGTATCGGGCCGTCGCGGGCGGGCAGCCGCTATACGCTGGAACAATTGCAATATATCAACGGATTGACCGGTCAAGTCGCGCTCGCCATCGAGCGAGCCAATATCATCGACCGGCTTGAGCGTCGTGTCCGCGAGATGGACGTGCTCAGCAAAGTCAGCGAAGCGATCAACTTCTCGATTGAATTCGGCGTGCTGCTAGAACTCATCGGCGAGCAAGCGACTCGTCTCATCGAGGCGACACATCTGTACATCGTCATTCATGATAAAGAGACGAAAGAACTCTATTACGCTTTCTTCCTCGAAAATGGCGAGCGTTATAGCACGCAGGAAAATCGTCGTTGGTCTTATGGCCGCGACTTGTACAGCGACATTATCGCGAGCAGCCAAGCGAAAAATGTGCCCAATTATGTCGCGGCGATGCGCGAGCGCGGCATCGACAACATACGCGAAGATCAGAATTTGCGGGCGTGGTTGGGGGTGCCGCTTGTCGCCCAAAACAGAACGCTCGGCGTGCTCGCAGCAGGTTTGACCAAACCGGGCGTCGTCTTCAACAATGACCAACTGCGCATTTTCAGCGATCTCGGCTCGTTGGCTGCGACTTCGTTGGACAAGGCGTTGGTCTACTCGCAGGCCAATACCCGCGCCCGTCAACTCGCCGCGCTCAACGAGATCAATCAGCAATTGACTTCTGAGCTTGATGTGGACAAATTGTTGGAACTCATCATCACGAGTTCGGCCAACATTCTCAATGTCGAGGCCGCCTCTCTGTTGTTGACTGCTGAAGATGGCAGTGGCGATCTTGAATTTAGAATCGCGGTTGGCGGTTCGGGGCAAGATTTGGTCGGGTCGCGTATTCCGGCGGGGCGCGGTTTGGCCGGCGAAGTCGCTTCGAGTGGGAAGCCGGTGATCGTCAATAATGCCAGCCAAGACCCCCGTTGGAGTGGCGAAGCAGCAGACGGCGATTTTCATACACAAGCTGTCCTCGCGGTGCCGCTTGTCGCGCAGGGCAATGTCGTCGGCGTGTTGGAAGTCATCAACAAGAAAGATGGCAGCATCTTCATCGATGAGGATGTCGATGTGCTCTCGACATTCGCCGGGCAAGCCGCCGTCGCGATTGAGAATGCGCGTTTGTTCCAGATGACCGATATTCAGCTCGAACAACGTGTCGCCGAGCTTGAAGTGCTTGAGCGAATCGATGTCGAACTTAATCGCTCGCTCGATCTCGATCAAGTGGCTGAGATTACGATGCGCTGGTCGGTCAACAACAGCAACGGGCGTTACAGCATTTTGGGATTGCTAGATGAAGAACGGACGCATATCGAAATTATTGCGACGTATGGATATTCCGACGACTCTTCGGACGGCGACGCGCCGTCGGATGCGCATCGCGGCAAAATCTTATCGCTAGAAGATGGCATCATTCGCCGCGTGATGCGCACTCGGCAGCCCGACCTCGTGCCGGACACAACCATCGATCCTGATTATCAACCCATCATCCGCGAAACGATTAGTCAGATCACCGTGCCGATGTTCACCGGCGGCGAAATTACGGCGATCCTCATCGTAGAGACCGACACGCCGCCGCGTCTCGGCTTGCTCGACCAAGCGTTTATTCAACGTCTTGCCGAACACGCGAGTATCGCGATTGCCAATGCGCAATTGCTCGACGAGTTGAAACGCGCCAACCGGTCGAAGAGCGAGTTTGTCAGCTTTGTGGCGCACGAATTGAAGAACCCGTTGACATCTATTCGCGGCTACACCGATGTGTTGTTGGCCGGTGCTGCGGGTGAATTGTCTGCCGGACAGAGCGATTTCTTGAATACCATCCGGCAAAATTCGATTCGGATGGACACCCTCATCAGCGATTTGAACGACGTCACCAAAATGCAGATCGATCAATTGCCGATGGAATTCTCGCAGATTAGCTTCCGCAATGTGGTGACGGAAACCCTGCGCCCGATGCAGAATCAAATTGACGAAAAAGATCAAACGCTCATCTTGCAATTGCCGGAGCAATTGCCCGACATTCATGGCGATCAAAATCGCTTGATTCAGGTGCTCACGAATTTCGTCAGCAATGCCTACAAATACACGCCGCGTTCGGGGACGATTATCATCGGCGCCGAATTAATGGATGAGACGGCGGATAATGGCGACGGCCCGTCCCGCGAGATGCTGCATGTGTGGGTTAAAGATGACGGCATCGGCATGAGCGAGGAAGATTTGTCGCGTTTGTTCACGCCCTACTTCCGCAGCGAGAACCCGCGCACTCGGGAACAACCGGGCACCGGTCTCGGCCTGACGTTGACACGCTATCTCATCGAACGGCACGGTGGCAGAGTATGGGTCGAAAGTGTGCTCGATGAGGGGACGACCTTCCACTTCACGCTGGCCCTCGCGCAAGACGAATCCACTGAACCCGAAGCAGCGGGATGAGGTCGAACATTCGCTGAAAAACAAAAAAAGCCCGCAGCATATTATGGCGGGCTTTTTTGTTTTTCGGCGAATGTTCGACCTCATCCCGCCGCTTCAGGTTCAGTGGATTCATCTTGCGCGAGGGCAAGCGTGAAGTGGAAGGTTGTCCCCTCATCGAGCACACTTTCGACCCATACTCTGCCGCCGTGCCGTTCGATGAGATAGCGTGTCAACGTCAGGCCGAGACCGGTGCCCGGTTGTTCCCGAGTGCGCGGGTTCTCGCTG
>RFIA01000359.1 GCA_003695675.1 Chloroflexota bacterium | reverse complement strand
AGGGTACTTGGCTTTGTGGCAGCCGGAAACCGCTATGTCTACGTGCGGAGAATTCATTCTCTGGTTGCCTGATGATTTCTGAACTGCGTAAGTCCTAAAAGTATCCTTAGACAATCCTGTAGTGAATTGGCGAATTTTGCGTGCAGCGATAAGCATGTCCAACAACAAGGCATCATCAGTGTATCCCATCACGGGACTGAACGATGACGTCAATGTCGCTCTCATTACTGAAATCATCACGCAAAACCGAACCGAATAGAGCAAATTCGCTCACACCCCATTGTTCACAAAATCTGCGAATAGCGTCCATCGGTAATTCGATATTGGCAATCACGGTTTCGGCCATCAGCTTGCCTTGTGCTTTGTTCAGCTAATTCAAATTCTCAAATATCCCCGCCGCGCCCATACCGCCGCCGATGCACATCGTCACCATGCCGTATTTGCTCTTGCGGCGTTTCATCTCGTTGAGGATTTGCACGGTCAGCTTTGCGCCGGTGCATCCCAACGGATGACCGAGCGCAATCGCGCCACCGTTGACATTCACCTTTTCGGGATCCATCTCAAGATGACGGATGACGGCGAGCGATTGCGCGGCGAAGGCTTCGTTGAGTTCGATGATGTCCATGTCGTCGAGTTTCATCCCCGTGCGTTTGAGGACGCGCGGGACAGCCGCTATCGGCCCGACACCCATGATTTCAGGCCGCACGCCGCCGACATTGAAGCCGACGAATCGTGCAAGCGGTTCGAGGCCGAGTTGTGCGGCTTTGCTCGCTTCCATGACGATGACGGCGGCAGCGCCGTCGCTGAGTGGACTCGAATTCCCGGCGGTCACACGCCCGCCATCACGAAAGACCGGCTTGAGTTTCGCGAGTCCTTCTATTGATGTGTCGCGGCGCAAATGTTCGTCGGTGTCGAAGATGTAGGTGCGCGTTTCCGGCATTCCTTCGTCGTTGATGAAGGTCTCCTCGACTTCGTAGGGGACAATCTCTTGTTTGAAGATGCCGTCGTCGGTGGCACGCGCCGCTTTCGCGTGCGACTGATAGGCGAATTCGTCCATATCCTCGCGGGTGACACCGAACTCATCGGCGACACGTTCGGCGGTGTGTCCCATGCTCATATAGGCTTCGGGATACTCAGCCGCGAGATGTGGATTAGGGCTGAGGCGATACCCGGTCATCGGGACGAGCGACATCGTTTCGGCACCACCGGCGATGACGACATCGGCGCCGTTGGCGATGATGCGTTCCGCGCCCATTGCTATCGTCTGCAAGCCGCTTGAGCAAAAGCGGTTGACCGTCATGCCCGGCACATCAACCGGCAGACCGGCGCGTAACGAAATCAAGCGGGCGAAATTCATGCCCTGCGCACTTTCGGGGTAGGCGCATCCTATGATGACATCATCGATTTCCGCCGGGTCGAGCTTACCGTTGGTTTGTCGCATCAAGTCTTTGATGACCGTCACCGCCATTTCATCGGAACGCACATGACGAGTCGTGCCTTTTTTCGCTTTGCCGACGGCCGTCCGCGCCGCCGCGACAATCACTGCTTCACGCATAAGGGTATCCTTTCATCAACTTTCATTATCATCATAGCATACTTCATTCATCGTCTACATCAACAACCACCGGCGACCATGTATCAATTCCGCAATGGTTTACATCAATTCCGCAATGGTTTATTGGTTTGCAGCATGTGTTGAATGCGTGCCATCGTCTTCTCTTCTTTGACGAGGCTCATGAAGGCTTCGCGCTCAAGATTGAGAATCACTTGTTCATCGACCCATTGCGGTTCGGTGACCGCGCCGCCCGTCAACACATAGGCGAGTTTGCGGGCGATGTGCGCGTCGTATTCTGTCGCGTAACCGCCTTCGACGAAGCCTTGAATGCCGAGCAATAACGCCGCGTGTGCATCGCGCCCCGCAGCCCACACTTTGCCCGGACGCATCGGCGTATACCCATCGGCGAGATGCAGCGCGACTCGCTTTGCCTCGCCGAGTAGGTGCGACCGATTCATCACGATGCGGTCGTTGTCCGAGAGAAAACCGAGTTCACGCGCTTCTTTCGCGCTTGTCGAAACTTTCGCCGTCGCAATCGTCTCGAAGACCTGTCGCAATGGCACAAGTGCATCGCCATGTGGGTCACGCATTACCGGATTGACGACACGCCGCAGCAGTTCTTTGCAGCCACCACCCGCCGGAATCACGCCGACACCGACCTCAACGAGGCCGATGTACAATTCGGCATGGGCGACGGTTTGCACACCCGCCATCGCCAATTCAGCGCCACCACCGAGCGCCATATTGAAGGGCGCAGTCACGACCGGGCGCGACGCATAACGCAGCGCTTGCGTCAGCGCTTGTAATTGCTTGATGCCGTCTTCCAATTGACCGAGTTCGCCGCCTTGCACGGCCATCACCGCCAACATGATATTGAAGCCGATGCTGAAGCGTTCGCCATCATTGCCGATGACGAGCGCCTCAAGGTCGCCTTTTTCAAGCATTTCGACGGCGCGAAATCCCATGGCAACCGTGTCGCCATCAATCGAATTTTGCTTGCTGTGGAATTCATAGAGACCGACTCCATCGCCCATATCGAGAATCGCCGCGCTGCTATTGCTCGCCAACACGCCGGATGATGTGCGGCGCAAATTGTCAGTGACGACATCCGGCACACCGGCATCGGGGCTGACAGCAATGGTGATCTTCCCAGCTCGCAAAGCCTCAACTGTGATTTCGCGCGGATTGTCTTCAAGCGGGATGTATTCGCCTTTTACCGGGTCATAGTATCCAATTTTAAGTCCGGAGTCGTCATATTGATAAAATGTCGGGTGACCGCCTTCGACCATATCGAGCACCCAATCCGCGACTCTGTAACCGGCATCGTTAAAAGCGCTGATGGTCTCTTGCACACCGATGACATCCCAGATTTCAAATGGGCCAAGCTGATGGCTGAAGCCCCACTTCATGGCGTTGTCGATGCTGACGAGTGTGTCCGCAATTTCAGGGATGCGATTCGACGCATAAGCCAGATAAAACGCATGGATGTGCCACAAGAATTGGGCGGCGCGGTCATCTTCGTTGATGAGCAATTTGATGCGCTCGCCGACATCCTCAACCTTGCGATGCTTACCGACACTATCAAAACGCGGTTTTGTCGGCGCTTCGTACTCGTATGTCTCAAGATTGAGTGTCCAGAATTCGCGGCCTGCTTCGGTATCGACGCGCTTGTAAAATCCCTGACCGCTTTTATTGCCGAGCCAGCCGCGCTCGACGATATTCTTGAACATTTGCGCCGCGCCCTCATGAATGAGGACATCGCGCGCCTCGTCGTCGGGAATCAGATGATACAAATTTTCAGAGACATGCCCGGCCACATCGATGCCGACGAGATCAAACAACCGAAAGGTTGCCGTCTTCGGACGGCCAATCAACGGCCCGGTGAGATTGTCAACCTCGGCGACGGTGAAGCCATGGTCGAGCGCATAATTGGTCGTGAAGCTACTCGTCAACGAAAACAGGCGATTGCCGATGAAATTCGGGCGGTCTTTGCAAATGACGACCCCTTTGCCGAGCACGCGCGTCCCAAATTCGGTGATGGCTTCGATGACTTCCGGTGCGGTGTTGCTATGCGGAATCACTTCGAGCAGGTGCAGATAACGCGGCGGGTTGAAAAAGTGCGTGCCGATGAAGCGACGGGTGAAGTCATCACCGAGACCTTCGGCGATGTTTTGCAACGGCAACCCCGATGTGTTGGTCGAGACAATCGCCCCCGGTTTGAGGACTTCGGCCAAACGCGCCATCAACGCTTGCTTGACATCGAGCTTTTCGATGACGACTTCGACAACCCAATCGGCTTCAGCCACTTTTTCGAGATCGTCTTCGGTGTTGCCGACGGTGATGAGGTCGAGGTCTGCGCTATGAAACAACGACGCCGGGCGCGATTTTTTCAACCGTTCGACATTGCCGAGCACAATCGCGTTGCGTGTTGTGAACTCGTCGTCCGCGGATGTGCCCGGCGCGGGGATGTCGAGCAGCAGCGTCTCGATTCCGACGCCTGCCAGTAAAGCTGCGATACCGCCGCCCATCGTCCCCGAACCGATGACGGCTGCTTTCCGTATGTTGTGAGTCATGGGTACTCCTTAAAACATGGCACGTAATTGTCGTCAAATAATGACTTATGCAGAGTCCGGAAATTGCTGATACGAACATAACTTGATAAATATAGGCATCATGCGCCTCCGAGACCATTCGCATCATGATCCTGTGTAAGGACATATCTCAGACCTGTCCTTACACATCGTTGGTGTAGATTAAAATTTACTTTGTTATGGTTGCCTCCGTAATTTGAAAAACCGCAAAGGCGCAAAGAGGTCACAAAGATAGTACAATGATGAACACGTTGCGTGTTTTCCGTAGGGGTGGTTCGCGAACCGCCCCTACATGCACCGATTTTCCGCGAGTTGTGATTTTCTTGGCACTCTTGTCGTCTTCGTGGTTCAAATCGTTTTCCAAATACTTTTGAGATTCTACATTATTCACTTGCCACGAGATGATGTTCTCGCAAAAATTGCCGTAATTGCTCGCGAGCAATATCGTGCCCGCGTTGATTCCAATGTGTGTCGCTGATGAAGTATACCATCTCACCGCTCGATGCCGCATCTTGCATCGCCGGTGTGAAGTCGAGAAATAGGAAATTATTTTCTTCGGCGAGCGCGGCGAGTGTGTCGCGTTGTGCGTCCATGTTGGCGTCTAAACGAGCGATGGTTTCTTCTGAGCTGATGCCGCTTGCGTTACGAATGCCGTCTTCAGTCAACTGAGCCGCGCTGAATTGACTCGCCATTGCGGCGCGTGTGGCATCATCGAGTAACGGCCAGTAAACATGTGCCTTGTGTGGGATGAAGGCCAGCACGAAGATTGCGTCGTGTGCGCGGGTTTGTTCGGCGGTTTGCAAAATCACATCGCGTGTGACGGCGTAGATCGCGCTCTCGGTCAGCATCGGTTCATCGACTGTCGATATGCTCAGGAAGTCGCCGAAGAACGCGAGCGGTGTGCCGTTTGTGTCATGCACCGGATACGGACAATCGCTCGTATGTTGTTGAGCGGTCATGCTGTCCCGCAGCCATAACGCCATCTGAAATGTGACCAGATACTCCCACGGCTGCCGGTCAGCATTGTTGATGCTGTAGAGCGTTTCGCCCGCGTCGCGCGCCTGTTTGAATTGCCACGAGTCGTTGAGGTCGTTGCCTTCAAAGTAGGCCATCACGACGACTT
>RFIA01000358.1 GCA_003695675.1 Chloroflexota bacterium | reverse complement strand
TGATGCAAAGATTGAGGCAATCGCTTGTTACCGCTCGCAGATCAGCACCTTTTGGGAAGATGTCGATGATATGGCACATTCTACTCGGATGGCGATGACGTTAGTCGGGGAAGGAACGCCGGCTGAGCGCTATTGGCGTGTAGAACAAGATGCAACCCAAAACGGTGGGGACACAGGGGACACAAAGGACGCGGCATAAATTTCCTTGTGGCCCCTCTGAAAATCAGAGTAACTACTCAGGTCGCCTGTTTGCGAGAAGAAAAGACAAATAGCCGGGTGTTTGAACATCTGGCGGCACGATGCAAAATACCCGATTGCGTAGGTTCTGAAGATTCAATGCAGGGGTGCAGGGAAAATGGATGTTTTTCTTTGCGCTCTTTGCGCCTTTGCGGTTCAATATCTTTTTATCCTACGCGGTTGAATAAATGGATCACACAGCGAGAGGGTGGGGGTGATGTCGGAAAACGAAGCCTTACAGCAAGCACGGGAGTTGCTCAACACGTTGGTCGAGGCCGCGAATACGGGGGCTATCGTGCCGGTTCGGCTGCCGGCTCAACTTGAGGCAGTCAGCCAATTATTGGCGCAGGCGGCGGACAGTGACGACGGTGACGGGGCGGGTGCAGCCGAGTCGGGGGATGTTGAGGCCATCAAGCAAGACAATGCGCAGTTTATGTCCACGGCGATACACGAACTGCGCACGCCGATGACGAGTATTCGCGGTTATGCCGACATGCTCAATTCGCCGAGTATGGGCGAACTGACCGAGATGCAACAACAGTTCCTCGATGTGATTCGAACCAATGCTAAGCGTATGGAAGGCTTGTTGACCGACGTCAGCGACATTAGCAAGATTCGTGGCGGCACGTTGAAGATCAATGTGAAGATGGACATGTTCAAGAATATCGCCATGATGGTCGAGAAGGCGGCGCAACCGGTTGCGGAAGAATTGGGGCGGCAAGTCACGTTCGATATTCCGCAGGGTTTGCCAATACTGAATACAGACGGCGAATTGCTCGCCAAAGCGCTCTTCAAACTTGTTGAAAATGGCTTGCGTTACAACACACGCGAAGATGGGCACGTCACGCTTTCGGCGCAGGGCGAGGACAACACGTTGCTGATTGAAATTCGCGACAACGGCATCGGCATGGCCGACGAAGAGTTGGCACAATTGGGTACGATTTATTTTCGCGCCGAAAATGATGTCGTGCGTCAATATAAAGGCAGCGGATTGGGCATCCCGATTGCGATGGGGATTATCGAATTGCTCGGCGGGCAAATGACTATTCATAGCAAACAGGACGAAGGTACTACGATTCATATCGCAATGCCGGGCATGAGTTAGCCCCGCGCTCAAATTAAGGCATTTCTTACTTTACATGAATCCGTTTTCATGCTAAATTACCGCTAGAACAAACGGCTATAAAAACCCCGATAAGCGACACAGCACCTGCTGTGTTTTTTACGCATTGTGCTACTTTAAGTTAGCGCTTTTTTAATTTAAGGAGCGTAACACGTTATGGTTGAACGCACGAATTATCTGACGCCTGAAGGGCTTGCCAATTTGGAAAAACGACTGCGACATCTGATCGAAGCTCGTCGCCCTGAGGTGGCCGAACGCTTGCGTCGTGCGCTTGAAGAGGGCGGAGACCTCAGCGAGAATGCAGAATACGAGGACGCCAAAAATGAACAGGCCTTTATTGAGGGGGAGATCATTCGTCTCGAGTCGATTATCAGCAGTGCAGAAATTATCGAATCGACCGGCCAAAGCGATGTCGTTGTTCCCGGTTCACACGTCACTGTCACCGAAAAAGGGAAACGCACCAAAGAAGTTTATCATCTTGTCGGTTCGGCAGAAGCCAACCCGCGCGAAGGGAAAATTTCGGTCGAGAGTCCGCTCGGCAAAGCGTTACTCGGCGCCAAAAAGGGCGATAAGGTGACGGTCGCCGCGCCGGACGGCGATATTGTCTTCACGATTAAATCTATCGACTGAGCGTCCTTATTTTGATTTCACTGCATTGAGGAGCACTAATGCCGGATGTGGCAGCCGAATAAACTCGAAGAAGAGCGATTAGAAAAAGTACGGCGTCTCGAAGAACGCGGCGTCGCGACGTACCCGGCGCGTGTCGAACGGACGCATACAACGGCGGCGGCTGTCGCTGCATTCGAGTCGCTTGAAGAACACAATGCGGATGCTGCATCGGCACTTCGGGTGACGGTCTGTGGGCGGATTCGTCGGGTCAACCTAAAGGGGAAAGTCTCGTTCATGCACATCGAAGATGGGACGGGGCGGGTGCAGTTGTTTCTGCGCATCAACGAACTCGGCGAAGCAACCTACAGCCTCGTCAAAGAAGGACTCATCGATATGGATGACTTTGTGCAGGCCAGTGGGACGATGATGCGCACCCGCGCCGGTGAAGTCAGCGTGCTTGTCGATGAGCTGAAATTGTTGAGCAAATCGCTCAGCCCCCTGCCGGTGATTAAGCAAGCTGTGCAGGATGATGGCAGCGTCGTCGAATTTGGCGAATTTTCCGACCCCGAGTCGCGTTATCGGCAGCGTTATGCCGACCTCGCCGTCAATCGAGATGTGCGCGAGGTGTTCATCAAACGGGCGCAGATTATTCGCGCCATTCGCCACTTTTTTGACAGCGAGGGCTTTCTCGAAGTCGAAACGCCGATTCTGCAACCGCTTTATGGCGGCGCATCGGCGCGACCGTTCGTCACCCATCACAATCAATTGCATCAAGATTTGTACTTGCGCATCAGCTTTGAGTTGTACCTCAAACGTTTGCTGGTCGGTGGCTACGATGCCGTCTACGAAATCGGGCGCGACTTCCGCAACGAAGGTGTCAGTTGGAAGCATAACCCCGAATTCACGATGGCAGAATTTTACAAAGCCTACATCGACTATAACGACGTGATGGACATCACGGAGCGTTTGTTGTTGTGTGTCGCCGAAGAAGTGCTCGGTGGGACGACCTTCACCTATCAAGGCGATGAGATTGATTTGAAAGCGCCGTGGCCGCGCATCACCGTTCGCGAGGCCATCAAAGCGGAGACAGGCATTGATTATATGGCACACCCCGACGCGGAGTCGCTCGAAGCGGCGATTGGTGAAAGCGGCGAATCGGTCGCGCCCGGCCAAACATGGGGCAAATTGATTGAGCATCTGCTCGGCAAATTTGTCGAACCGAAGCTGATCCAACCGACCTTCATCATCGACTACCCGCGCGATATTTCGCCGTTTGCCAAAGCGGTTGAGTATGACGATGTGCATGTCGAACGGTTTGAATTTTACATCGCGGGGATGGAAATGGGCAACGCCTTCACCGAACTCAACGACCCGCGAGACCAAGAAGCGCGTTTCATCGAGATGGCGCAGTGGTATCGCACGGGCGATGATGACGAAACGCCGCTTGATGAAGATTATCTGCGGGCGATGCGTTTCGGGATGCCGCCGAATGGAGGCTGGGGGATGGGCGTTGACCGCCTCGTCATGCTGTTGACGGATAGACGAAGTATCCGCGATGTGCTGCTCTTTCCGCATTTACGCGAACAAAAATAGCGAAATCGCAAAAATGCTTTACAATAAGGGAAGAACGTGAATTGACGTTCTTCCTTTTTATTTTACGATAACGCAGCTGCGAGAAAAACAAAACGATTCTGCGCAGTGCTTATTTTTATACACCGTCATCGCCTTTTTTGGAGCAACATTATGGATTTACCCAACTGTCAAGATATTCTCGATGGTATGGGACAGGGGGTTTTAATCTTCGACAGTGGGAATCGTCTGGTGATGGAAAATCTCGCTGCTCGTAGTATTCTCGGCGTAGACCTCAAGTCGATTCGTGAACAGGGTTGGACAGCCGCCTCGAAACATTTTAATCACATGCTCAAGGACGACGCCGAAACGATTGAAGTCCGGCGTAGCAGGGCGATGTCGTCACCGCGACCGGTGCGCTTTCACATTTTTCGCTCCGGCGAATACATCCCGTGTTGGATGGCGGCGATACACGGCGCCCACGGCGAAGTCTTCACGATGATAACGATTGATGTGCCAGATTGGGCGGTTGTCACCGAATTGATCGACCAATTTCGCAGCGAAGTCGTGACGGCGATTAGCACGACACAAGGCCACATCGGCCTGATTGAGCAAACCATCAAAAATCACAAAGCGGGTCAATCCGTCGAAATGCTCGGCGAACGCATCACGAATTTCACCACATTAATCAGCACACACATGTATCGCCTCAATTTGTTGATGCAGCTTCTCGAACGTCTCGAAGCAGTTCGCACCGGCAATTTGCATCGTGACTTACGCGCGTATCGCCGCAAGATTAAATTGGCCGATTTTATGGAAGACTTTCTCGAAGAACTCGACGCGATTGATTTGCTCGACCCCGAAACGGAAGCGCATGATTATCGGGCGCGTATTTCGACGGAAATCCCCGATGATATATTTTTGTCCGCCTCTGTGCGGCAGGTGACATCTGTCTTGCGAGACCTGCTACGCAATGCTATCATGTACAGCGAAAAGACGACGCCGATTAAAGTCATGGCGCGGCTCGAAGCGCGTGAACAAATCATATTCATCGATGTGATTGATCGCGGTTATGGGATTCGCGAGTCGGAATATGATGCTGTTTTCTTGCCGTTCAAGCGGGCGCGTCAACCACAAGTGATTAGTGAATTCGGTTATGGGCTGAGTCTTTACTTGTGTCAGCAGGAGGTCGAAGCAATGAATGGCGAATTGACATTCACATCGAAAGAAGGAGAAGGGACAACCTTCCACGTCAAGCTACCGGCATGGCGTGAGGGGTCTTCAGGCGACTTCCTTGCCGGTTCACCATCAGAATCAGATCGTATACCACCCGCATAACGACTGCGCTTGATTCAGGACGTTGAACGCCTCGTCCGCAAATGGTGCGGGACAGGCGTTTTTATTTTGGGAACGCATCGATGGATTTTCTAACACGCGAAGTTTTTGATACACTGATTGTCGTCGTCATCATCATTGGATTGGCGCTTGCTGCTGTTCGCTTATATGCCGACTTGTCGCGCCCTTTACCGCCTGAGCCGGATTGGTCTGCCGATGACGACACGCAACCGCACGAGCTGCCACTAGATTCGCCCGAGGCCGATGATAAGAGCGACGATGACGACGCACACGAAACAACAAACAATAATGACAAACAATCGCAAGATGATTTTGCGGATGAACAACCTGACGAGGAGTGAGCAATCATGTTGGATATTGTGTTAATCCGTGAGAAGACGGATTGGGTGAAACAGCAGTTGAAAAATTTGAATGATGTCGAGGCTATTGACCGCATCGATGTCATTTTGAGACTCGACGGCGAACGTCGCGAATTGTTGCGCGAGTCGGAGGCGTTGCAGGCGGCCCGCAACAAACTCAACAGAGGCATGGGGCAATTGCGCGGCAACAAAACGCTCGACGATGCGGTTCGCTTGGCGCGAGCTTATCACAGTGCAGCTGCCATCAACGCGGCAGACTATCCGCAGGCTGAGGCGATATTGGCCGGTCAACAAGATGTTGCCGCGCCGGATGATGGCGATTTGAATGCGGCGCTCGAGTCGTTGACCGATGCGCTGCGCGCGATGGGCGACCGTTATCATGCGCAGCAAGAACGAATCAAGGCCATCGAAGCCGAATTGACCGAAAATATGTTGTGGATACCGAATATGCCGCACAAGAGCGTCCCCATTGCGGACAGCGAAGCGGCCAATGTCGCGTGGGAACCGGAGGGCGACATACGCGAATTCGACTTTGAGCCGCAGCCCCATTGGGATTTGGGGCCGCAGCTCGGCATCATCGATTTTGAACGCGGCGTTCGTCTCGCCGGGTCGCGGGCTTATATTCTGCAAGGATGGGGCGCACGCTTACAACGCGCCCTGACGACGTTCTTCCTCGACATGGCACGCGAGAAAGGCTTCACCGAGGTTTATCTGCCATTTTTCGTCCATGAAGAAATGTTGTACGGCGCGGCGCAATTGCCCAAATTCCGCGATGTCGTCTATGTTGACCAAGACGCGGATGTCTACATGCTGCCGACGGCTGAAGTCGGCTTGACGAATCTGCATCGCGATGAGATTCTCGACGAGGCGCAATTGCCGCTCTATTATGTCGCGCATACGCCATGTTTCCGTCGCGAACGGATGAGCGCCGGGCGCGATGTGCGCGGCATCAAGCGTGTGCATCAATTCGAGAAAGTCGAGATGTACAAATTCACGACGCCGGAGACGAGTTATGACGAACTCGAATCGTTGACGGAAGCGGCTGCCGATATTTGCCGAGCGTTGGAACTGCCGTTTCGTCGCCTCGAAATTGTAACGGGCGATCTCGGCTTCAGCGCGAGCAAGAAATATGATCTTGAGGTGTGGTCGCCGGGATGTGGGGAATGGCTCGAAGTCAGTTCGTGTAGCAACACGGAAGATTTTCAGGCGCGGCGTGCCAACATCCGCTATCGCAAAGAAGGCGTCAAGAAACCGCAGTTCGTCCATACATTGAACGGCAGTGGGCTGGCATTGCCGCGCGTCATCATCGCCATCATGGAAAATTATCAGCAGGCCGACGGGTGCATCACCATCCCCGACGTGCTGCGTCCCTATCTCGGCGGCGCGGCGTGCATCACGGGCGAGAAGTAATCACCACCGTAAAAATGTGAAAATGTTAAGGGCAGAGCACGCTCTGCCCCAACGAAATTTTCCCTGCGGTCTCGGTGACTTTGCGTCTCTGCGTTGAATCTTTTCGCTTTTCTTTGTATTTCTTGTGTCTCTGCGGATTCAATACTTTGATTTTCTACGATGCGTTCGCAGTTAAGATTTCTTCAACTTTTACGCATAAATCACATGCTGCGTCACGAATTGGATGATGTGATTGTACATGTGCTCGATATGTTCCGGCTTGCGGAAGCCATGCCCCTCGCCTTCGTAGATGTGATACTCGTGCGGGATGCCGCGTGACCGCAGCGACTCGACGATCAAGTCGGATTGGTTCTGCGGCACAACCTCATCGTCCGACCCCTGAAAGACGATCATCGGGTCAACAATGCGGTCGGCATGGAAGATCGGCGAGCGTTCGCGATACACGTCCGCCGCTTCGGGCAGCGGGCCTAACATTGAATCGAGATAACGCTCCTCGAATTTATGCGTATCCTGCGCTAGCAAGAAATGATTGCTGACGCCGTATAAGCAAATCCCCGCTTTGTAAAAACCGGGCTTCGTGACCAGCGATTGCAACACCGTGAAGCCCCCGGCGCTGCCGCCCATAATCATGATTTTGCTGGTGTCCGCCAAGCCTTGCGCGACGAGATACGTCGCGCCCGTGACTGAATCTTCGACATCGTAAATGCCCCAATTGCCCCGCAATTTGTTCATGTACGCTTTGCCGTAACCGGTGCTGCCGCGATGATTGACCTGAAGCACAGCGAAGCCACGACTCGTGAAGAATTGCACACCGCTATCATAGGCTGTCGTGCGTTGTGAGGTCGGGCCGCCGTGGACGAGGACAAGCAATGGCGGCGTGCCTATTCCTTCATAGCTGTCATGCGTCGGCGGATAGTAAAGACCGTGCGCGTCTTCCCCGTCATGACCCGGCCAGACAATCGCCTCGGCGGATGCCAGTTGTGTTGTGCTCAGGCTTTCTGTCGTCGCGCGGCGATGGATGCGCACTTGTTGTGTGTCCGGCACATAACTGATGATGCGCGGCGCGATGGATGACGACGAGGCAATCAATGCGATTTTGCCGTGATAGGACGAAATCGCCGGTTGGTCGAGCGCTGTGTACGCACTCAAGGCGTCGATTTGCTGCGATGACCCGGATTGTATATCATACACCCACAAACTATAGACACCGCCCTCGTTGCGTAGATAATAAATCTGCTGGCCGTCCGCAGCCCACCCATACATCCGCAAGCCTTGTATCCATGCCGGTGTCCCGTGTTCTGCGGGCGCATCCGTCAATTGATGATGCGATTGAAGCTCCAAATCGTAGAGATAAAGCTGACCCCAACCGGTCGCGTCGCTGATGTAACTTAAGTACCGACCATCGGGGGAGAAAGCCGGCTGGAAAATCGCCGTGGTTTCGTCGCCAACGATGGAATCGATTGAGGCAACGCGCAAATCATCATCGAATGTGAGCAGACGCAGTTCGGTGCCATCCCACGGCATTTGCGGGTGATTCCAGGCGATATAAGCGATGTGCCCACCCGCAGGATGCCAGACCGGTTGCATGACGAAATCCGTACCGAAAGCGAGTTTGCGCGGCCAATAGTCGCCGTTGCTGTCGACGATGGCCAGTCCGTCGGTGCGTTCATAACTGTGGACGTAAACCAGCCATTCGCCGTTTGGCGAGACGGCAGGGGCGGCTGCATGACCGAAGGCCGGGGTGATGGCGCGGGCATCACCACTTTCGAGTGCTTGCCGATACAAGCGACCATCTGGCCCGGCGAAATACACATACCCGCCATGAACCGTGAAGTCTCCGCCGCCGTAACCGACTCGCGCACCGACCGACTTCGTGTCGGTCAAATCACGCATCGCCTCTTGACCAGCTTGCATGACCAACACCCCGCTTTTCCCGCGTCGCTCAAACCACACAAGCGTATCGTTGTCTGTGTCCCACGCGACATCGCTCAAACGGAGATTGGTGCTCAAAGCCGCCGCCGAAATCGGACTCGGCCATGTGCCGTATTGTCGTCGTTGTTTTGTCATGTGTTTGCCCAATGAATAACGTCCCGTTAAATGAAAAACGCCTCGTCGTCACGAGGCGCTGGACCCTTGAGTGTGGAGTTGAGGAAAAATCTTGTTCAAATATTAAAATTAGTTTAGGAGTTGCTCCACACGCTCAATCTGCCCTCATTATAAGACTTCTTATCACGATGTCAAACACTTTTTTATCGCATGGCAGACGACCGAGTTTGTTCCAATTTTCATTATCGTTAGTGAAATAACGAACGATTAAGCTGCACATATCGTACCGATGCCGATATGCCCCGACATGAACCCTTGTGACCCTGCAAAATGGATACGCCGCAACACTCAAGTTGTTTGTTATGATTGATACTCGTCCTTTTAATTGCCAAATCGTTGAGATGAAGCCTATAATAATGAAACTTATTCATTGATCGCTGCGCAAAATTGCTTCACGAAAAATTCAGATTTCATGCAAATTGTACAAGTTGCACACGAAATATAAAACGCGCCGTTTGTTCGGCGCGTTCAGATCGTTTGATGGGATTGACCGGCTACACCGGCTGCGAGAACGCATTTTGCCCGATGGTGCTTTCGGGCGCGAATTCGTGCGATATAATTTCGACGATGGTGCCTTCATCGGCCCAATTATACAGCAGTTCGGCTTGATCTTTGCGCGACATCACACAGCCGAATGTATACGGCCTGCCGACTTGATTGCCGCCGAGATAGGTACCATCCGGCAAACCTACCGCGCCATGAAAGCCATTCATCAAACCGGGCGTGACTTCATACAGCCCCATGAAGTATTCCATCTCCCACTGCCCACAACCGGCTTCGTCACACAAACTAAAGCTGCTGCCATAAGCAACTTCCTCGTGCGACAAAATTTGATAAATCCCCGGCGAAGTCGGCGCACTCGCTATCCCCGACGAAATCTGCCAATGAAAGACGACTTCGCCATTTTCATACGCTTCCAAGCGTTGATTGGGCAGGTCGACAATAATGCGCTTGTTTGGCACCGGGTCGAGTGGCGCCATGACATCGCGAGACGGCAGATTGAGGACATCACCCGGCGACAAGATATTCAAGTCGAGGCCGGGATTGGCCTCTTGAATCAGGAAGACGGGCACACCGGTCTTCCGCCCGATGCCGAAGGCGGTATCCCCCGCTTCGACAGTATACGTACTCGCCCGATAGCGAATGCGCAAGTCGACTTCATTTTGCATCGTGTTTAATGCTTGTTGCATTTTTTCCAAAGTTTCGCTCGGTTCGAGGAAGCGCTGCTCATTGACATTGCTCAACGCCAAATTTTGTTCTTGGAGAAATGGCAGGAAGGTCTCTCGCCGGAAGGTGAGACCATCGACACCGGCTTCGAGCCACGAAGACAATGTATTTTCGTCCGCCGTCCATGTGACAAATTCGTCTTTGAACGGATCGTAACCATTCAACACGAGACCTTGACTGACGAATTCGCGAGCTTGCTCTAAATAGGGTGAAGGATCGAACGTTTGCGGTTGGAGCGCGTCCATTTGTAACAACAAACGACCTCGGTTGGCAATCTCTGCTGGGTCATTGAGTAAAACATCAACCGTGTCAGCCACATCAAGGACGCGCCCGGTCCGCCCCGGTACACCGATGAGGGTATCGCCATCCCATTCATAACCGGCATTGACCGCCGGGAAGCTCGCTTCGTCGGCGAGATCGAGCAGATACGATTGTGCGCGGTCTAAATCGACCTCAACAACCGGTTCCACCGATGTGCCGAAGGGAATAGCGGAGAGTTTGAAGCCGTTGGCCGCGTCAGCCGTGCCGTGGGCGTCAAGCCGCAGGCCGAGTTCAACCGGGGAAACCAACCACGTTCGTTCGCCATCGGTCAATTCAATTTGCATCTCATTGACCCACGCATCCAACAACACGGTTTCGGCCTCTTCGACCGTCATGCCGCCGAGTGGGATCCCTGCCGCCGAAACATTCGGCAAGATGCGGCCAGAAATTGCCGGTGTGAGGTATAAGAAAGCGAAGAGCAATATGAGTACGCCGCCGCTAGCCTTCCACACGAGGGGATGTGTGCGAGCATACCAAACGGCATCTTGCAGCGCGAGGCTGGCGCGGGTTGCCAGCGACGGCGTACTGCCATCGTAAACACGCGCTGCGGTGACAACTCGTTCGTGTGCGACGACCGGTTCTTCAATCGACGCCATCTGTTCGGCTTGTTTGCGTTTGCGGGCCATCTGTCGGTCGCGGGCACGACTCCGCTTTCGGCGGACATTGTCTCGACTCATAAAAACACCTCTTCTCAAACTCTTGTCACAATAGATCTATCGCTCTATTGTACCATGATGCGTTTTTTCTGGAAAATGATGATTTGATTAACGCGCCTCGACTTCATAATCTTTCACCGGCGGCGAAAACACATTGATGACGAGTGAATCGACGAGCGCAAGGGTTGAATGTACGATGCCACCGGGGATGGCGAAGCTGTCGCCGGGTAAACAGGTATAGACCTCGTCGTTGATCGTCATCTTGATTTTGCCGAAGACAACATAACCAACTTGGTCATTTTGGTGACTGTGTTCTGGGATAGCCGTCCCGCGTTCTAAGAAAAATTCGCATAACATCGCTTCGTCTGTGGTGCCCATCGTGCGTCTGTGGAGGCCTTCAAGCATTTCGACTTGCTCTGTCTCCTGCGCACTCATGAAATAACCGTCGGTCATCGAAGGCCTCCTAAAATTATTCGCCAAACATAAATAAAATTCAGTCTATTGACAATATTTCATTTCTCCTTAGCCTGATTATGCCGAGAGTCGCCGCGAATGTCTACCAATCCGATTCTGTGGATTGTACTACATGGTCAGACAATCAAATTTGCAATAGAATGTACTCTTTGCATGTCACTACCGTAAGGCTTGTTTAAAGCAATGAACCTATTTGGTCAAATAAACACGAAACGATGCAACGCAAAGGCGCAGAGACGCACAGCAATTTTTTCAATATCTTTGCGATCTTGGCATCTTGGCGGTTAGATCATTTAGGACTTACGCAGTTCAGAAATCATCAGGCAACCAGAGAATGAATTCTCCGCACGTAGACATAGCGGTTTCCGGCTGCCACAAAGCCAAGTACCCT
>RFIA01000357.1 GCA_003695675.1 Chloroflexota bacterium | reverse complement strand
GGGGGAGAAAAAGGCGAAGCGGTCTCCGTGCAAGCCCCTTCCGTAGGGCAGTGTCTACGCGCGGTAACCGCTGTGTCTACGCGCGGTGACCGCTGTGTCTACGCGCGGTGACCGCTGTGTCTACGCGCGGTAGAGTGGGGTAAGTGCGAAAAACGAGCGTTTCAAAACAATTGAGGCTTATCTTGATGCCGAAGGTTCGCGAACCGTCCTTACACACCCGTTGCCAACCATAAACGGTCGTCTCTTGTGGGGGCGCAGCGTGCTGCGCCCCTACGACCACATTATCGGACTATTTTTGCAATCTGCCTTATGCAGATTTTCATTTCTGGCAAAGCGAGTAGCGACATGCTTGATAACATCGGTTATCATGTGTCCATCGCTATTCGTCAATGCGACGCATTCATACACGAAAGGAGAAGCGGCGCAAGGCAGTTCTCTTCGCGAGATAGCTGGCCGCCGCGCTATGTTTTATGGACGCAAAGATCAAAGAAGCGCTTGAAAAAGACCGCGTCATCGACATCACGACGACCGGGCGGCAGTCTGGCCTAGCGCGTCGTATCGAAATTTGGTTTCACAACATCGACGGCACACTCTACATCACGGGTAGACCGGGCAAACGTCGCGATTGGTATGCTAACATGGAAGCCAACCCGAACATCACCTTTCATTTGAAACAAACGACACAAGCCGACATCCCCGCGACAGTCACGCCAATTCTTGACGAATCCGCACGACGAGAAGTGTTGACACGCATTCTCGAAAAGTTGGGATACAGCGACGAAAATGTCGATGAGTGGGTCGGGGCTAGCCCGCTTGTCGAAGTGTCATTACAATTGACGTAATTTCGACATTTAACAACTGCACACAATTTTCTCTTGCGACTTTGTGTTGAACCTTTCTGTTCTCAGGAGGAGCTGTACAGGTGACGACAACAACAATCAAAGGTGAATTAGGGGCTAAACACGGTATCGAAGCAAGAATCATCATCATCGTTGTGGCCGGTCTTATTCTCTCGCTTTTCGTCGTGTCACAATTCACCAAAACCCGACCGGAATTCATCGGTTATGGGTATCAAATGTCGATCTTTTACCGCAATTATCACGATACCGGCGTGCTCGACAATTACTTCATCCCCACATTCAACTTCGCACACACCGACCCACCCTCCGACCCCTACCTGTCAAAGCCGCCGCTGACGCCGCTCATGGGTTATGCCCTCGCAACGATTTTTGGCGACCACTTGCATACTTATCTCGCGATGATTGTCAGCATTCATGTATTGTTTTTTGCGATGTTGGCGTGGTTTTCTGCTCGGCGTTGGGGTATGACGGCAGGCCTATTGGTGTTATTCTTTTCGGCATTCAGCAAGTATGCAATCCGCTTTGGAACGGCGCAAAGTTTTGAAGAACTCAGCATTTTGGGGATGTTCGCGGCTATTTTTTTGTACTTCGAGTGGTTGGACAACTCAAAAGACAAATTCTTGCTTTTGAGCGTGATCGTCTATCTGGTTGGGCTGGCAAGCGATTATTTGGCTTTTTTTGCCGCTTTTGCCATCGTGTCGCACTGGCTATTTTTTGTCAAAGGCAAAACAGGGCATCAGTGGCGTTTGATCGCCTTGTTCCCCGTCACAACGATGCTGACCGTCCTCTTGACCGTCGTCTTGATGACAAGCAGCCATGCGTCGCTTCAAAGTTGGCTTGAGCGGGCACAAGTTCGCGCTTCAGACAGCTCGTGGGTAGAATTGCTTCGGGCGTTGATTTCGCATCCACTGACGTTACTCGGCCCGAGTGTGATTGTTGCCGCCGCGAGTGTGCTGCTCTACTTGCAATATCGGTACTTGCGGTATCGAACAACGGCTCTGCCGGTTGTCGGCACAACGCGCGACCTGCCTTTGCTACACACATTGTGGGTCGCTGGCTTGTTGCCACTCGTGATTTTCAAAAATGCGTATGTCATTCATCGACACTGGACGATGTTCCTGCTGCCTTTTTTGGTGATTGGGACGACACTCGCCATCATCACCTTGCTGCAAACCGAATCGCTCCACCGAATCATCCGCTTCAGTTTAATCGGGCTGATTGCGCTTGCATTCATCGCCGTCAGTATCCAGGGTGTCGTTGCCGATTTTGGAACGCCGCAGCCAACATCTGAAACGCGCGCACATGCGTTGTTATTGACTATTGCCGATGCCGTTTCGAACGATGAAGCAATTTTGGTGTTGGGCACATACAATGACTCGGCAAGGGTGAGTGCGCATTATATTCTGGACATTCCGTCGCTTTACGCCAATCCGCCGGAGTGGGAAACGGCGTTGAATAATCGCGACGATTACACACTCGTCATGTCCACCGATGCCGCAAGCTACGCGCTGGTTCGCAATCAAGCTGATCTACAATTGGTCGCCGCCGATGATGAAATCGCCATCTATCGCGTCGCGTAACGGCTCAGCTTGCCTCAATGAAGTAGCCGATGTAAAAAATGCCAAACCGCTTTAGGACTCTGCATCAACATGGACGAAAACATACGGACACAAATCGACCAATACATCAGCGCGTTATACGCGCCGGAAGACGATGCCCTGCAACAGATCCGCCATGCGCCGCAGCAACACGATATGCCGGCTATCGCCATCGCTGCCCACGAAGGCCGCTTATTGCAAATGTTGGCGCTGTCGGTGAATGCGAAGAAAATCGTCGAGATTGGCACGTTGGCCGGTTACAGTGGGACGTGGTTGGCGCGGATGCTGCCGCCGGGCGGCGTCTTGTACACCGTCGAGAAGAGCAGCAAACATGCCGAAGTCGCCCGGCAATCATTTGAGCAAGCCGGGTTGAGCAACCGCGTTGAAGTTTTGCAGGGGGATGCACACGATATTTTGCAAAAACTCGCAGCGAGCGGGCCGTATGATTTCGTCTTCATCGATGCCGACAAAACCGCCTACGCCATGTATTTGAATTGGGCCGCCGACAATCTACGACCGGGCGGCATGGTCGCAGCGCACAATGCCCTGCGTGGTGGTCGAGTCCTCGCGCCACAAAGCGACGACGACCGCGCAATGGCGGCTTTCAATCGTGTACTCGCAGAACATCCGCAACTTGAAAGCACGATTATCGCTGTCGGCGATGGGATGGCAATCGGGATAAAGAAGCGTTAGCACTCTACCTTTTGCGGTGTCAACTTGGGCAATGACGCATCAAGGCGTTGCAATGTCGCGATGCCATCGTCAAAAGTTTCGACTGCGCAAAAGTCTGCCCGCGCAATTTGCGACACGATCCGCGCCAGAAAACGAATGCTCGATTTTGCCCCGACCATGATAATCCAGCCCTGTGCCGGGTCTTTGACATGCTTGAGGGTATCGCTCAAGCCACTAATATTGACGGGCATACGTTGCAACGCGCGCACATCAATGATGGTATGCACCTTATCTGTGCCGGCATCGCGCCCGGCATGAATCAATTTCAGGATTTCTGTATTCATCTCCGCCATGTCAGCAGAGGCCATCATCCCCTTTGGCTGCACAAGAACAACACGATTTTCAAGATACCACGAGACTTCAAATGGCATCGTATACCCCTGCACTGCTATTCTCGACGATAGAT
>RFIA01000356.1 GCA_003695675.1 Chloroflexota bacterium | reverse complement strand
TTGATTGCGGGCGTCTTGTCAGCATTGGCGATTGGTCTGCTGACGCGCGGACGCCGCATCACCGAAGACACGGCGATTGGCATCATCTTCGCTGGGATGCTGGCACTCGGCATCGCCATCATCTCCCGCGCCGAGAATTACGCCGTAGACCTCAACCACATTTTAATCGGCAACATCCTCACCGTCCGCGAAAGCGACTTAATATTGATGGCGGTCGTCGGGGCATTCGTGCTAATCATCGTCGCCGCGTTGTACAAAGAATTCCTCATCATCTCGTTCGATGAAACCCTCGCGCAAACGTTGCATTTACCCGGCGAATTCTTGCGGCTCGTGCTGCTGATCTTAATCGCGTTGACGATTGTCATCGGCGTACAGGCAGTCGGGATTGCGCTCGTCGCTGCGATGCTCGTCACGCCGAGCGCGACGGCGCGATTTTTGACGAAACGCTTGCATCATCTGATGATTGTCGCCGCGCTGATCGGCGCATTCAGCGGCGTGACCGGCATGTATCTCGCGTGGCATCTCGAAGTCGAAGCTAGCGCCGCCATTGTGCTGACGATGACGGCGTTGTTCGTCATCACATATTTGTTCGCGCCTAGACGCGGCTACTTCGCCACGCGCCACTCAGTTTGACCAATCTGCCGACCAATCATTGCCCGGCGAGTCAGTCAGGCGTTGAATATTGTCACCTCCGGCATCCATGACATAAATTTCGCGATTGTCGGTTTCATCCGGCGATGGAAAAGCATGATACACAATCTGCGTACCATCTGGCGACCACGCTGGTTCAAAGTCTTCGATGTTATTGAATGTCAATTGTTCTATTGCATTGGTCTCAAGATTCATGATAAAAATCTCGAATGGGTCGCCACGCCGTGTTTGTGATTGATAAACGATGCGCGTGCCATCCGGCGACCAATCCGGGTTGGCGTCGTTGACGGTGTTGTTCGTCACGCGGCGGATGCTGTCTTCACAGGATGCAGGCGATTGACAATCGGCATTGATTGTGTATAAATCGAGATCGCCATCACGCCCGGACTCGAAGATAATTTGTGTGCCGTCCGGCGACCATGCCGGGTCGTTGTCGTCATCATCATTGTTTGTCAATTGGCGCACGCTCTTATCGTCGAGCGATAGCACATAAATCTCGCTATCGCCATCGCGGTCGGATTGAAAGGCAATATACATACCATCCGGCGACCATGCCCCATTACGGTCATCGGCGGGGTTGTCGGTCAGGCGTTGCAGATTGCTGCCGTCTGCATCCATGATGTACAACTCGCGATTATCAGGATGTACATCATCAGCATCACGCCGCGAATGAAAAACGATGCGGCTGCCATCTGGCGACCACGATGGGGAAAAATCGTCGGCCTCATGATTGCTGAGATTGACGAGATTTGCACCATCGGTATTCATGACGTAAATCTCGTTGTTCCCATCACGTTCTGAACCAAAGACAATCTTGCCGATACGAGATGTCGTTGTTGACGGGACGGCTGTAATCGCTTGTGCGACTTCAGTTGTGGTATCGCTTACTGCTGTGACCGACGGATTCAATGTGGCCACGGATGTCCCCACCGAGTCACCTGAGTCATCGCCGGACGAGACGACGACGATGATGATAATCAGCACCGCGATAATCAGTACGCCGAGTGTCGCAAGCAGCCTGACAGAATTGCTCGACGGTTGGTCATCAGACGGAGATTCAAGGCTACGATGTGCGCGTGCCGCTTGTGCCGGAAGGGGACTCAGCGGCACATCGCCGATATGGGCGCGAATTGTCGCGATAAGTCCCGCCATGCGCATCCCAAATTGTGTCGCATCGCGCAGGTCAACCCATTGCGTGCTGATGAGTTCAAGGGGGACGGCGTCGCTCTCTGTACCGCGTGCCAACACGGGGAAAATCGCAACATCTTGCGCACGGGCATAATCCAACTCGCGCTCGACCCACTCGGATTCTTTGGAATCGGGCGACATAATCACAACCAAGACACCGGTATTCTCAAGCGCCGTTTCGATGCCCGTCTTCCATGAATGCGTGCCCGGCGTCAGATTTTCATCTGTCCACACACGCAAACCAGCACTACGCAACGCATCGCGAATACGCTGCATTGTATCCGCATCTTCATGACCGTAGCTCAAAAATACATGATGTTGCATAGCTGCTCCCCCCTACGCAATCTGAGATCACATCATGCGACAATGATAAATCGCACAGTGTATTTTCACAAATAGCGAATGGTGCAGAATCGCAACAATGGAGAAGGGCATTGCAAGCAATGCAAAAGATTTTCTTTGCGTCCTTTGTGCCTTTGCGGTTTCATATTGATTTCCCATGCAGCAAGATGCTCAATTTGAAATGACACCGGCGCGTGATATGCGTTACAATACGCATCTTGTATCCAAGCGATTGAGGAGTCCTCATGTCCCCTGCGCGGATTATTCTATCCACCGGGTCATTATACACATTGGAAACCGGACACGTTTTTGCACTCGCTGCCGAAACCGGCTTCGATGGCATAGAAATCATGTGTGACCCGCGCCCCATCACTCGTGACCCGGCGGCACTGCAAGCCTTGAGCGAGCAATACACGCTGCCGATATTGACCTTGCACAGTCCGTTTTTGAAACTCGCCCTGCCCGATTGGGAAGATGCGCAAGATGAGGTCAGCCGTGTTTGCCGCACATTGCAACTCGCGGAGAGGCTCAATGCCGAGTCGATTGTCGTGCATTTGCCGTGGCGCATCGGCGTCAAACAATTTTGGTTAAGCAGTCATTTTGTCTCTGTACCGTGGCCGTTCGAGAGGCGCTACAATCGCATGAAGATGTGGATTGCGAATGAACTCGCTGCTGTACAGCGCGGCACGCCGGTACGCATCGCCATCGAGAATATGCCGGTGCGCAGCTTGCTCGGCTTGCATATCAATGCCTCGTGGTGGAACAGCATCGACGAATGGAGTCGTGTGCATGATTGGCTGACACTCGACACGACCCATTGGGGCACACTCGGCATCAATCCGGTCGATGCGTATCGTGCGGCGCGTGAGCGTGTGCAGCACGTCCATCTCAGCAATTACGACGGGCGTGAGCATCGCTTGCCGCATCGTGGTCATCTCGACCTCGCGGCATTTTTGCAAGCACTCGCCGCCGATGATTTCGCGGGCACAGTCAGCCTCGAAGCCGGGCCGGATGTCCTCGAAGCGCCGGATGAAAGCGCGATCCGCCGCAATCTGCAAGCGAGTATCGACTTCATGCGCCAGCATCTTAATCATTCGTAACGACTCAGCAGACAAGCATGAGTCGAGCAGGGTGAAACGTTATTGAATCGCAAAGACGCAAAGAAAAACAATGAGTCCACTCTGCGTACTCTGCGTCTCGGCATCGATGATTCACAAATGGCCGGCTCATCATGTCACAAAACACATCGCATAATCGTCTCCATTGCTAGATCGTATCAAAAAACAATTATCATGATCGAACGGAGGTGACATCATGTCTCATATTTTAATCACCGGTGGCAGTGGAGAGTTGGGCGGTGCATTATTGCCTTTGTTGACAGAGGCCGGGCATACGGTGCGGATTATGAGCCGGTCGCCGCGCCGCGCCGGATACGACAGCACAATAGAATGGGCACAGGCTTCGCTTGAATCGGGTGACGGTCTCGCGCAAGCTGTTGCCGATGTTGATGTCGTTGTACATGCAGCGAGTGACCCCAAGAATTCACACAAGGTCGATGTCGAAGGCACGGCGCGTTTGCTGCGTCATGCTGAGGCGGCGCGCGTCAACCATATCCTGTATATTTCGATTGCCGGTATCGAACGGATTCCGTTTGCATATTACAACGCGAAACTTGAAGCCGAACATTTGATTGAACGCAGCGCCATACCGTACACGATTCTGCGAGCGACCCAATTCCACAGCTTGATGCCGAAGTTGTTTTTGCTCCCGGCGACGAAGCTGCCACTCATCGGCTTCGTGCCGAAGCAATTCAAACTCCAACTCATCGACACCGGCGAAGTCGCTGTCCGAATGGCGGAACTCGTCGAAGCCGGGCCGTCCGGTCGGGTTGAAGACATCGGCGGGCCGGAGGTGTTGACGCTCGGTCACATTGCGAAAACATATCTGAAAGCGACCGGCAAACGACGGCTGCTGCTCAACCTGCCGATACCCGGCAAAATGGGGGCGGCGCTCCGAAAAGGGTACGGTGCGCAGGCGTCGCGTTATGGCAAAATCACGTGGGCACAATGGTTAGAACGTGAGTACAGCGCTGCGCAAGCGCAGCCGGTTGACGCCAAACGTCAAACCGCGCGAGGATAACATCATGAACGAAAAGCATTGGTTTCGGGCGGCATTCGTACAGGCGACACTCGCTATCGGCGGCCTCTTCTATGCGTTGACGGGCGTGGCATTGTTGTTCGCGCCGCGCTGGTTTTTTGAGAATGTCGGCACATTCCCGCCGTTCAATCGACATTATCTCGGTGATACCGGGGCTTTCACCTTAGCGCTTGGTCTCGGTTTATTATTGGCAGCGCGCGACCCGTTGCGCCAACGGGTGATGATTGTCGTCGGGTTGGTGGCGACGTTGGTGCATACGGCAAATCATGCTTACGGCGACCTCGTGCTCGAAGAGCTTACGGCGGCGGATGTCGTGGCCGATCTCGTGCCGCTCGTCATTTATGCCGTGTTGTTGGTTGTGGCCTATCTGATGGCCTTCGTTGAGCAAGCGGCTGCCTATTCTGAGGTCACTGCCTCGCGCTCAAGATAATGTTGCGAAAAAGTTCGTCTTTTGCCAACATGGGGCGTGTGTTTTGTGGTAGGATTCTTGTGGCGTGAAAAGTAGAAGGCCGATGGGTAAAACCCGTAAGGGCACGACATGCCGTGCCCTTACGGAAAATGTGCATCATTTTATTTTCATGGGCTATGTTTATGACAACATTCATCTATCACATCGCACAACGAGACGTATGGGACGCCGCGCAGGAGTCCGGTCTGTATCATGTCGAGTCCCTCGTCAGCGAAGGCTTCATTCATGGTTCGCAATACGGACAAATTCTCAAGGTGGCGAATGCTTTTTATCGTGGACAGCGCGACCTCGTTTTGTTGTGTATCGACGCGGCACGGATCCAAGCGGATGTGTACTACGAAGCCCCCGCCCATCCCGACGGTGTCGCATCGCCTACTGATATTCACGATGCCGACCGCTTCCCGCATATCTATGGCGCTTTGAATATCGATGCCGTCGTGCGTGTCGTCGACTTCCCGCCGGGTGATGACGGCACATTCGCATTGCCCAAAGATATTGTCAAATAGGTTGCCTGTTTGTAAACCAACGTCAGCTTTAGGTCATAGATGACAGGCAGTATACAAGGAACATCAATGGATGTAGACGAGTTGCGTCGAACTTATAATCGTGAACAGCGCATCAACATCCACGACCCATCTTTTCGTCGCATACAAAGCGACTATCTCGTCCGGCATGTTGACCGACAGGGGCAAACGAGTTTTATCAGTTATTCGGCGCTCAATGCCGACAACGCCGATGCCATCATCCGTGAGCAGCTCGATTATTTTGCCCGTCTAGGGCATAATCTCGAATGGAAATATTATAGTTATGACACACCGAAAGATTTGAAAGCGCGTCTCATCAAACATGGTTTTGATGTCGGCGAAGATGACGCCGTGCTGATTTTGCCTGTTGCACATTTACCAGAGCAGCTGACACAGCCGGTGACATACGACATCCGCCGCATCACAAAAGTGGAAGACCTCGAAGATGTCAATCGTGTTCAACAACACGTATGGGACGAAGATTTGCGCCCCTTGACGGCGCGTCTCGCTTACGAGATGCAACGGTCGCCGGGCTTCATCAGCATCTATATCGCTTATGTCGACGGTATCCCGGCGAGTTATGGACGGATACACTTCCCACGCGGCAATGCTTTTGCAAGTTTGTGGGGTGGGGCAACCGTGCCGGCATATCGTCGGCGCGGTTTGTATACCCAACTCCTCATCGTCCGAGCACAAGAAGCCAAACGACGAGGTATCGCTTATCTCACCGTTGAGGCCAACTCAATGAGCCGCCCGATACTCGAAAAGTACGGTTTCATCTGCATCGGATATAGCAATGCCTGCTATTGGGCGCATCAAGCAAAGTAATGGCGGCGTCTATTGATGTGTGCAATTACGATTCCAGCATCTCAACACGCTCAACAATGTAGGGCGCCGGGTCGTCCGTCAAGTCGAGATAATCGTGGTAAGCGTCGAGCGCCTCGTCGAACAAATCGTTTTCAAAATAGATGTCGCCTAGCTTGGCGAAGAACTCGAGCGTGTCCTCCGCTAGCTGATTGGCTTGGGCGAAATCATTTTGTGCGGCGTCGATGTTATCAAGGGCGAGATATGATCGTCCGCGCTCAAGATAAAAATACCAGCGAGACGAGTCGAGGTCAATCGCGTCGTCGAGGTCGTCAAGCGCATCCTCGTAACGACCGAGCATATTGAAGGCTCGACCGCGTGCAAAATGCGCATCGGGCAAATTCGGGTCAAGTTCAATCGCTTGGTTGAAATCATCGAAGGCGCGGTCAACATCATCCAAATCCATCCACGCCCAACCGCGATTGAAATAATGGTATGGATTGCCCGGATTGAGGTCGATGGCGTGGGTGAAGTCAGTCACGGCATTTTGGGCATCGCCGATTTCTTTATACAAGAAACCGCGATCAAAATAAGCATCGATGAAGCCAGCATCCATCGCAATCGCCTCATTGAAGTCATTGAGTGCGAGGTCTAACTCGCCGATATGTTTGTACGACAAGCCACGTCCCCAATAAGTACGTGGGTCGTCGGAACCGGCGTCTATCGCCCGCGAATAATCGTCGATGGAGGCGCCATAATCGCCAAGTGTGAAGTTCGCCCAACCGCGGGCGTGCAAAATCTCGGGATCGTCGGGGGTGAGTTCAAGCGCGGCATCGTAATCGGCGATTGCGGCGGGCGCATCGCTCAAATTCATGAACGCTTCGGCGCGGCGCAGATAATAGTCGTCGTTGCTGTCGTCAATATCAATCGCGGCGCTGAGCGACTCAATCGCGCCTTCATAATCGCCGATTGCCAATAACGCCCCGCCCAAACCGGCGTAGGCTTCGGCATCGTCGGGGGAAAGCGAGATGGCCCGTTCATAAGCCGGTAACGCAGCATCGAAATCGCCGAGCATGGTGTAGGTGTCGGCTTGGCCGAGAAATGCGCCCGAATTGTTGGGGTCGATTTGTGTTGCGCGTGTGAAGTCGTCGAGCGCAGCGTCGAAATTTTCCTGCGACAAATTGGCCCAACCACGCGCTTCATACCGATAGGCGTTGTCGGGGTCGAGTTCAAGCGCCCGGTCGAAGTCAGCAAACGAACGGTCGTTATCATCACCGAGTAAATGCCAAGCTCGGCCTTCATAATGATCTGGATTGTCGGGGTCAAGCTCAACAGCGCGGTCGAAATCGGCGAGCGCGGCGTCAGATTCATCGAGCATGGATAGCACAAAGGCCCGCCCCGCAAAATGATCGGGATTGTTTGGCTCAAGTTCTATCGCCTGCGAAAAATCGTCCCGCGCAGCACGCATGTTATCAACAGCCGAATAGGCCCACCCGCGTTGATTGTACAAACCGGCTTCGTTGGGCAGGAGCGCGATTGCTTCGCTGTAATCGGCGATGGCGGCTTCGTAGTCGCCCACCTCTTCATGTTCGCTGGCACGTGCAAGGATCGCCTCGACATTTGCGAATACGTCTGCGTTATCGTCCGTCTCGGCGTTGGCGACTTCAACGCCGAGTTCGCGTTCGGCATTGGCGAGATTACGCTGTGCGTTTGCGTAATTAGGATCAATTTCTAACACGCGATTGTAATCTGCAATCGCTGCTTCAAAGTCGCCGAGTTGAAAATGCGCATTGCCACGATTGAAAATCGCGTCGGCATGTTCTGGCTCGCGACTCGTCGCTTCATCATAAGCCTCGATAGCCGCCTCAAGGTCATCAAGTTCAAATAGCACATTGCCGCGATTGAAATAGGCGTCGGTGAATTCTGGATTGAGGTCAAGCGCACGATCATAATCATCCAATGCGCCATCGAAATCGTTGAGAGCGAAGCGACTGTTCCCGCGATTGTAATAGGCGGCGGCGTTGTCGGCATCTTGCTCAAGCACTGCGGTGAAGGCGTCCACCGCCGCTTGATGATTGCCCGCAAGCGCGGCATTTTGCCCGGCGTCGAACAACGCATCAACATCCGAAGCGGCGGCGACTTCAAGCGGTGTGTTGGTGATGTCGGATTGGGCGGCGAGTGTCGGCAGCACATCATTGGTCGCTTCGCCACCACCCGCAAGCACGAGGACGGCGATCACCGCGACGACAGCGATGATGCTGACCGCAGCGATGCCCGCGAATAATATGTTATTCGACGACGATGTTTTGCGCGATGGCGCAGTGACCGCCGGTGGTTTTGCGGACGATGCGGGCGGCACAGTCATGGTGCGTTCATCACGAGCGGTGGCGGAGACAGCCGTCGGCATCGGCTTGGTTGGAACTTCTCGACTGAGTGTGCTTTGCACACGTTGGATAGCCGACCGCATCTCAGCAGCAGACTGAAAGCGTTGGTCAACATTCTTCATCAAGGCTTTGAAGACGAGCTTTTCCACCGATTCCGGCAGCGATTTATTGAACTCACGCGGCGAGGGCAGCGGTGTGTTGATATGCTTCATGATGATGGCGAACGGTGTGTCAGCGTCGAAGGGGACTTTGCCGGTCAACATCTCGTAGAGCACCACACCGAGACTGTAGACATCTGCTCGCTCATCAACGATTTCACCACGCCCGGCTTCGGGACTCATGTAGGCGGGCGTCCCAACGCTGACGCCGCTCATCGTCAAACCGGAGACATCGAGCAATTTGGCGATGCCGAAGTCGGTCAACAAAATATGGCGGTAACTTTCGTCGGTGAACATCAAATTAGCTGGTTTGATGTCGCGATGAATCATGCCGTTTTCATGCGCATAACTGAGGGCTTCGGTGACTTGTGCCGTCAGCCGCAGCGCTTCCGCCGGTTGGATGACACCGCGCTGCATGATGTAGGCTTTGAGCGTCGGGCCTTTGATGTGCTCCATCACCATATAATAAACGTCGTCTTCATAATCGAAGTCGATGACTTGGACAATGTGGGAATGCCGCAACGTCGCGACACTCTGCGCCTCGCGTTTGAAGCGCTCGATAAAATCGTCCGACTCCGAGAGATGACCGTGCATCGTCTTGACAGCGACGAAGCGGTCGAGACCCGGTTGATACGCTTTGTAGACATCCGCCATACCGCCGCGTCCGAGTCGTTCGATGAGTTGATATTTGCCGAAGGTGCGCCCGGTGAAGTCCGCCATTGGGTCGCCTCCCCACTATCTTGATCGTTCGGTGAATAATTTGATGATAGCACGAAATCAACATTCAAGAGGATTGATGTCGGCTTGAGGGTACTCAATTCCCACCAAGACGCCAAGAAAACAGCTCAATTGAAATACACTCGATATTGTCGTTCAACAAAAACCCGGTTGCGAGAACAACCGGGTCAATGTAGTGTGAGTCACCATTACGATTATGGTTACGACGCCACGATCTTCGCATCTTTAAGATGGGTGTTGATGGCTTTGTCGAGCATTTCTTCCAAGCGGGCGCGAGCGGTGTCGGCGGCGAGTTTGGGGCCAAGCGCGAGTTCCTGCACAATTTTCTCGAAAGCTGCTTCTTTCAAACGCGAATCGGTCGGGGTCAAATGCCCTGTCTGTTCACGCCACGAGAGGTCGCGCAGTACCTGAACAATTTGTCGTGCTTTCCCACTTCTGAGTTTGCTCTTGAGTGTCAATTGTCGGCTTTGATGATTATCGGGGAGTTCTTCGGGGGTTTTGTTCAGCACGCGGCTGATGAGGCGAAAATCAGTCAAGGCAGGGCGCAGCACCTCATCATCCATTTGATCTTCGGCAATCATGAGTACACCGCGATCTTCAACCAACTCGATACAGCAATATCGCTTCTTCCCGCCGTCGCGTTTCAACATGCGGAATTCGGTCACAACACCGGCACCATAATTCTTATGAACGACTGTATCATCTATGTTAAACAGAAGCCTGCTCCTTTCCTCACTATTTATGGTCACAAATAACAAGCAATTTGTTCGTTTTCCACCCCGTAAAAATGTCTATGACATTTCAAATCTATTATACCACATCCGTCAAGTTCATTTATTTAACTGTTTATGAGGGTTCTGCGGCGGCAATTGCAAGAATATTTTGAGGATCGATCACCCAGCCCTTACTAGGTTGTGTTGACATTTCATAGATTGATGCGGAATCAAGTGACGCCAACGCAGAGCAAGCGTTCCGTTGGGGCATTGCACGCAATGCCCTGAAGGGTTTAGCAAGCTAAACCCCAACGATTGTCCCCTATTTTTGCATCAAAGCGCAAATGTCAACAGAGCCTAATATCAAACCGCGCGACCAACAATGTCACCAGCATCGCGGTTATTGGTATCTTGTTCGCTTTCACCCAGAGTGGGTAGAATGGAGCATGAGATAACGTAACCGTAGGGACAGTTCGCGAACTGCCCCTCCGATAGTTTGGGTAATGGGGACATTTCATGGAGATATTGGAAAATCAAGCGCAATGGATCGAACACTTTAAGAACGGATGGTTGGCAAATCTGAATGAGACGGGCACGGTCAGTTGGGAAGGCTATCAACATCCGCGCAATGAACAGGTACCGGGCACGTCGGGAGTCAACCTATGCGAGAGCCGCTTGATGCTCGTCACATCGACCGGCGCGTATCTGCGCGACTCGCAGGAGCCGTTCGACGCCGAAAGTCTCTATGGCGATTACAGCGCTCGGACATGGCCGTCGTCAACAGCATTTGACGCCCTCGATTATGCCCACGATCATTACGATCAGACGATGATACGGCAGGACGCACAGGTTGCGCTGCCCCTGCGCTATCTCGAAGAGATGGTCGCCGCCGGGCAACTCGGCGACATTGCGCCGTCGGTGTTCAGCTTCATGGGTTATCAACCGGACTCGGCGGCGGTTGTCGAGCATATTGTGCCGCAAGCTGTCGCGGTTGCGAAGCGCGAAAAGGTTGACGCCGCGTTGCTGGCGCCGGTCTGACCGATTTGTCATCAGTCCGTTGGGCTGATCGCACGCGCTCTTGAAATCGAAGGCATTGCCACCGTCGTCGTCGCGTGGAATGGCGGTCGCATCCGGTTGGTGAATGTGCCCCGCGCTCTGATCACGAAGCTACCGCGTGGCACGGTCTTCGGGCATCCGGGTGATGAGATACAGCAACGCCGTGTCCTTGAGCAAGCACTGCGTTTGCTTGAACAAGACGCCCCACTCACACCGGTGATGACCGACGAGGCATAAAAACAATCAAACCGCTAAGACGCAAAGAACACTAGGTTGTGTTGACATTTCATAGATTGATGCGGAATCAGGTGACGCCAAAGTGGAGAAATCGTTCCGTTGGGGCATTGCGTGCAATGCCTTGCAGGGTTTAGCAAGCTAAACCCCAACGATTGTCCCCTATTTTGCATCAAAGCACAAACGTCAACAGAGCCTAGGAAAACAGTCAATTCACGCTGCGTTCTCTGCGTCTCCGCGTTGAATCGTTTTGCTTTTCTGTCCCGCAAACAAGCTCCCTGAGCAGTTACTTAATACCTAATCCCTGACAAGCTGACACCTAACATTCGGCTTCTATTCTATCGGGACGACTTCGGCGTAGAAGTCGTCATATTCTGCCGCTTCGAGTTGGACGATTTTCTGTTGCAAAAGGCCGTCGGTCAGCGACTCGACGTAGATGCACATTTGCCAATCAATCGCCACATCTTCGGCGCTCAGTTCGGCGTCGGTCATTTCGATGTCGGCATTGCGGATGATGGCGAATGGCGTCGCCTCGTTGCGTTCGCCCATCACCATCTGCGCACAAACCGAGAGCGAGTCGGCGATACCACGCACGGTGACACCCATCGGGTTGCCGAATAAGTCCGCCTTGCCGCGTTCGTCTTGCAACGGTTTGAAGCCCGCCGTTGCCAACGCCACCCCCGCCGTGCCGAGTCGTCCCGGCATCAGCCAACTGTCCGTCAAAATCACGCCGACTTCGACAGCGAGGCGCTCACGAATTGCGTCGCGGAGGCGTCGCGCCGATTGATACGGCTCACGCGGGAAGAGGACAGCGTAGCCGTGCGGGATGTTCGAGCGGTCGATACCGGCATTCGGCGAAATGATGCCGTCTTTGTGCGTCAACAAAAAGCCGCGGATGCCGCCGAAAATATGATCGGCTTCGCTCAGGACGAGCTGCGCCACTCGTGGATTCATGCGATAGCGATAAGCGAGTTCCTCTGCTTCGGGCGTCACATAGACATCATCAAGCATTACGACACGCCCTTCGCTGATGGCGATATATTTGCTCGACACGGCCAAAACATCGCCATCTTGCAACACTTCGCCCGCCCGCTCAAGTGATGCGAACAGCGTTGCAAAAAGATCAAATCGGTCGCGTTGTACCGGCGCTTCAACCGGGAATATCATCAAAGGTTTGCGAGACATCGGCCATCCTGTTTGTGGATAGATGACAGCAGGCCAGCCAACAAAACCACGTCATAACGCGCCTACATCATCGGACGCGACATATTGCGTCCCGACAACCAACGATATGAACGATATGAATGTAAGGACGGCATACATGCCTTCCGCGATGCGATCTTTGCTGATGGCTGACATGCTAAATTGCTTATCAATTATAGACGCATATCGTATCATTCACGACAGGTATACGTATAGAGCCAACCCACATTTCTATTGCAACGCTTATGTAACGCCCCGTGTCATCATGTCGTCTATCGATTGTAGAGACAATTTGCATCTTTGTTTAAGGCAATGAATCTATTTTGTAAAACAAACACGCAAAGATTCAACGCAAAGACGCAAACGAGAATGCGGGAGAAAATATGATGCGTATCAATACAAAATCAACCGTCATGACTGCGCAGGCGCGGCAACGCTTGCTCGACCAACGCGCGGCGCTGCAACAACAAATCGACGACGCCAACAATATCGCCAATGTTGAACGCTGCTTGCATTGTGGTGTGACGGATAATCCAACTTTTCACGAGGCCGTCCGCCGGGCACAGATGTTGCATTCGCGCCTCGTGCAAATCGACTCACAACTTGCACGCGCCGAAGTCGTTGCAGATGACGCTACGCTTGAGGAAGTTGTCGTCGGCACACGGGTGACGGTTGAGGTTGACGGCGAGCAAGAAACCTACATCATCGGCAGCGATGTTGATAGCAGACCGCACGACGGCATCGTCAGCCATACATCGCCATTTGGCCGGGCCCTCATCGGGCAGCGCACCAATGCGTCTGTCGAAGTCGCCGCACCGGGCGGCACGACAACTATTCGCATCCTCAAAATCGAACCTGTGCTCAAATAGTGGCTCAAATTGCATAACGTGGGAGTGTGACCGTCACTGTGAGGCCCCCACCCGGCCCGGAAAAAATCTGAAGTTGACCACCATGCACTTCGATGACTCGGCGGGCCAATGCAAGCCCTAGCCCCAAACCTTGCTGCTGCTGCCGGTCGCGGTCGATTTGATAAAACAGATTGTATGACATCTCTTTCAAGTGTTCTTTAGGAACACCCGGCCCTTCGTCGACGATAGTGATTTCGACATAATTGCCGATCTCACGATTGAGAATCTGCACTTGTCCGTTTTTGGGCGAATACATCATCGCATTCATCACAATTTCGGACAGCGCATGAATCATCGCTGTTGGGTCGCCACGAACACCGATGATCTCATCAAGATATTCGATCTTCGTATCAACTGCCACCGTGCGATAGGTAAAACGTCGTGCTTGTTCGACAGCCGAGTCGATCAGTGAACGATGGGTTATCACGATGCCATATTCGTTGATGTAGGTTTCGTCCATCATGCCGGATTCAAATTGTGTCAACAACACGGTTTGCTCAACGAGATGATACAATCGTTGGCTGCCAGCCCCCATCGTGTCGATCAAACTTACGAGTTCTTCGCGAGACAAGTCTTCGAGTTGTTCTCGCAGATATTCTTGTGTCGTTGTGATCGAAGCAAGTGGCGTGCGCAATTCATGGGCGACAACATCCACCAAGCGGCGGCGTGCTTTTTCAATATTGCGGTTCGACCACGTTAAATATTCTTTCTGCCGATCTAAACGCGCGTTAATCGCACGAACTAACTCGTCGGGGCTGAAGGGCTTGGTGATGAAATCGTCGGCACCAATCTCCATCCCTTGACGCATCGTTTCGCGTGCCGTTTTGGCTGTGATTAAGATGACGGGGATGGGCGGCCATTTGGGGTCTTTGCGAATATGTTCGAGGAATTGAAGTCCACTCACGCCGGGCAACATAATGTCGGACACAATCAAGTCGGGGCACTGCCGCCGTGCGAGGCGCATCCCTTCTATCGCATTCAAGGCACCTACGGCCTTGTGTCCCGCACGTTCTAATATCTCGATGACGCCTTCCAGTAATTCTTCGGAGTCTTCAACAACCAAAATAAATGGCATATTGCCCTACCTTAAAATAATTGACGGATGAAACAGGGTAATTGTTGCATGCACAAAATGATGTGCTTGTTTGTTGTTAGTTTACATTGCAATGGGTTAAAAAAACGTTAATTTTTGAATTTGATAAACAATTTCATTAATTTTTCACAATTTGACGGGGAGGCACGAAAAAGGGGAAGCAGACACACTGCTTCCCCTTATAGACCCATTAGCGTAGAGACGAATTAGTTGACTTGGCAAACACCTTCGCTTGGCGGGTCGGGCGCCCAGCACGGCGCACCGGTCTCGTCGAGCAGCGTTTGCAGATTGGCCGCTTCTTCGTCCAACACGGTTTGAATATCTTCGCCGTCTATCACAATGCGTTGGAAAGCGTTGCGGAAAATCTGATTGATTTCGCCGCCACGATCACCGAGACCGACCGGCAGCAATGCAGGCAGCGCATCTTCGGCGGTGATCAGCGCGTCAACCGCAGCCGCTTCGAGTGCCACACCTTCGGGCAGTGTAGAGGTATCGACACCACCGACAACCGGGAAGAAGGCCAGTTCTTCGAGAACGGTACGTTGTGTTTCGGGTTGTGTCAAGAAATCGATGACTTCAGCAGCGCGGTCGGGGTTGGGTGCTGTCTTAGGAATGCTGAGGCCAACGATAACCGGCATGAAGCCGCGCCCCGCCGGGCCGGCCGGGGTCGGGAAGCCGACGAAGTTGTCCGGTTCTTCGGTGAAGGCGTTGATGAGACGCGCTGTGTGGTCGAAGGCGACGGTGACTTCACCAGCCAGCAACGGTTCTTGCATGAATTCGTAGGTGATGGATTGCGGGTTGACGGTCGGCCATAATTCGTCGCGGACGAATTCCCACATCGCGACTGCATCTTCGCTAGCGAATTGGCTCACCATACCGCCGGTGAAGGAGGGGTACAGATAGCCTTCGAGGAAACGATGGAACAACCCAGCAACCGGGAAACCACACCCCTGCTCGCCAGTTTGATCGACAATATTTTGACACCATGCCGCGAATTCTTCCCACGTCAGCGCGTTCAAGTCTGCACCTTCGGGGAGGAACTCAAGGGCTTCGTTAGAAGCGGCCATGATGTAAGTTGCTTGCATCCACGGGATGTAATACTGAAAATCATCCGAGTCGAGCAAACCGAGATCGGCAAAAGCAGCCGGAATGTCGCGGTCTTCCGACAAATCTTCCAGCAAGTCAGTCAAGTCTGTGAGGACATCCGCGTCTGCCAATGTAGGATATGTGCCGTGGAGTGCGCCAACAACATCCACTGTGCCCTCACCCGTCTCCGCTTCGGCCAGAATCAGGTCGATCAGGGGGCCAGCATCCATACCGATGAACTCAGCATTGTCGCCGATGATCTCGCGGAAGGTTTCGCTCTCTTCAACTGTGTTGAATTGTGTCGACAAAAAGGTGACTTCATCCTGTGCGCCGACAAATGGCACGGCCAACAAGGTCAGCAGGCCGAGCATAAGTACAATGAACCACAATCTTTGATGTTGCATGATCAAACGCTCCTTCGTAAATTTACAGAAATAGGACTTAGATTTTGTACTAAGGATAGTGCGCTATATGGCACATATCCGGTTACACGTATTGTTCGTTGTTGTGGGGGCTATTTTGCGTCTATGCTGACTATAGTGATTATATCACCCACGGATGACACGTGTCGTGTCAGATTTTAGACATTATCAGCAAACTGTCAACCCACTTCAAGCGTTGTCCAACGATGTAGGCTTCAAATGTCTATGGGGAGCAACATATCTTGCGAAAACGTTTATAACTTCGCACAAATATAACGCTACTTCGGTAGGCTGTCAATAAGTTCGCGGCATGATATTCGTCACAACTTAGCATAAAAATCCTCTGGATTTATTTTCCTTGACCGATGAGTCGTTATCGTGTCTTCATGGCACGACTCAGAAATCAAACTTTGCTAAAAACCTGTGAACAAACACAACACGCTAGGATGATTAATGATATAATGCCGAAATAGGGTCATTTGTCTGTTGATCGCTTTATCGAGGCCTGTCAAACAAAGGATCAATCATGCCACAATTTCTCATGCGAACCGGTATCTTATTGATGCTTGTGCTCTCTGCTTGTAGCGTACTCGGTGGGGATGATAAAAATAGCGATAACATTATCATTCAACAGTCAACGAATTTGATTCAATGGAATCGTGATCCTTATGCGATTATCTTCCGCGCCGATTTGACCGGCGGGGATACCGAATCGTTTTTGGGGCGCAACGAAATACCGGCGTGTACCATCTATGGCGACAATCGTGTGGTGTGGGTCAATGACTTGCCGGGCTTTGGGTCTGAGGTGCTTGAAGACCGCCTCAGCGATGAACGTATCATTAGTTTTATCGAGCATCTAACCTTCGCCGAAAATATTTATTCTTATGAGGCCGCCGCCGACCTTGAATTGCCGGGCGATGTCCAACCGGTTGTTGAAACGCTGCGCGTCTTCGTCAACAATAACGACCACGTCGCCGATGCGTTTTCCGGGTGGCCCAGCGATTATTACGAGCGGATTGTTGAAGCCTGCCAAACGCTCAGCGAGAGTCCCGTGCTTTTTGAGCCAACAGGTGCGTGGGTTTCGGCGCAAGAAATCGCGTATGATACCAATCTCGCAAGTGTTGAGTGGGATGCCGAAGCTGCCAACTTGAGCTTTGCTGAAATCTTCGACAGTGGGCAGCCGCGTTGGATTGATGACAATAATGTGCGCATTTTGTGGCGTATCTTGCGCGAGTCGCCGCCCAATATTCAATTCATCGAAGGCGACCGCACCTTTCAACTCGCGTTTGAAATACCGGCTGTCACGCGGTTAGCCCCACCCCCGCCGGGGAATTGACCGATGTCGCCCCCGCCCATTAACGAACAAATCACATTTCTTTATACAGCAGATTTAACGGCCTCAGCAAAATTCTACGAAGATGTGCTCGGCTTGGAATTGGTGCGCGATCAACGTTTTTGCCGGATTTACCGCGTCAGTCCATCGGGGTATCTCGGCATCTGTGAACGTGAAGGCGCTCCTGTTCAACCGGCGACATGGGATGAACGCAGCGTTATCTTCACGATTGTGACCGATGATGTCGATGGCTGGTATACGCATCTGAAGGCGCGGGGCGTCGCCTTCGAGAAACACCCGACGCATTTTGCCAAGATCAACATCTATCATTTTGTGATTCGCGACCCGAACAATTACATCATCGAGGTGCAGCAATTTCTTGATTGAGTAGGGGCGGCATGTCGTACCTTACTGGCATTAAAATCATTGGAGTAGTGAACATGCAAATTCAAGCGGCTGTGCTGGAAAAGACGAAGACCCCATTCGTCGTCGATACGCTGACACTCGAAGACCCGCATCCCGGCGAGGTGCTCGTCAAGATTCATGCGTGTGGCGTTTGTCATAGTGATTATCATTTGGTGACGGGCGACACCCAACACGCACTACCGGCGGTTTGTGGGCATGAAGGCGCGGGCGTTGTCGAGGCGGTCGGCGCAGGTGTGACTCGTGTGCAGCCGGGCGACCACATCGTCCTCAATTGGACGCCGGATTGCGGCGAATGCTTTTATTGTCAACACGGTCAACCGAATTTGTGTCAGACGTATACCGAACCGATTTGGCGTGGCGTCATGCTCGACGGTACACCGCGTTTGTCGTGGCGTGGTGCCCCCGTTTATCATTATTGCGGCTTGGCATCGTTCGCGGAGTATGCCGTCGTGCCGCAAGAAAGCTGCATCGCGATTCGCAATGATGTCCCGCTCAAGGCGGCGTCACTCGTCGGCTGCGCGGTGGCAACCGGCGTCGGCGCGGCGATGTATACGGCTAATGTGCGTCCCGGTGACAGCGTCGTCGTCTTCGGTTGTGGCGGCGTCGGTTTGAATATTTTGCAAGGCGCTGCCTTGTGTGGCGCGGCGACGATTATCGCGGTCGATACCAACGCGGCCAAAATGCAAATTGCCCGCGACTTCGGCGCGACGCACACGCTGATGTCCGGCGACGACACACTCGACGCCATTCGTGACTTGACCGGCGGGCGCGGCACTGACCATTCGTTTGAAGCTGTCGGTATTCCGGCGCTGCAAGAGCTATCATTCGCGGCGGCGCGTCCCGGCGGCAATGTGATTCTCGCGGGATTGTCGCCGATGGGCACGGGGACAAATCTGCCGGGCGCCATCATCACGCGGCAGGAGAAAACCATCAAAGGCAGTTATTACGGCACAATCAACGCCGCCCGCGACTTCCCGATGCTGCTCGATTTATACATGGCCGGGAAGCTCAAGCTCGACGAATTGGTCTCGCAAGAATACACACTCGACCAAATCAACGACGCTTTCGATGTCATGCTGACAGGCGAAGTGGCACGTGGCGTGATCGTGTTTTAGACGCTTCAAAACAAAGATGGAAGCTAAAGGTTTTCAAATTTATCGAATCGCCAAGATTTCTGATAAAATCTCGCGGTCTCTACGTTGATTTTTTTGCTTTTCTATCTGCAAACGTGCTGCCCTTTCCTAAAACATGACGGATCGTCAGCCGTACAGGGGGAGGGGCTAGGGATGGAGTCAATTTTGCGGTTGAATCCGTTCTATGCGCCCTTTGCGATTGAATATCGCTTATTTTCATAGGGAAAGTATGATCGTCACGGCATCCGCACCCGGCAAATTGATGTTATTCGGGGAACACGCCGTTGTTTATGGGTATCCGTGTCTTGTGACGACGGTTGACCTGCGCGTCTCGACGACGATTGAGCGCACGCAGTCCGGCACGATTGACATCGCGCCATCGCTGCCGGGTGAAGCTGAGCAGCATTATTTGTTTACGCTTGATGAAATTGTTCAGTCAAACGTGATTTTCCCGAAGGCGGTGTCGTTCGTCGCGTCGGCGATTGCGCATTTCTTCCGGCGATACAATGTGCGCAGCGGTCTACATATCATGACGACGGGTCTCGCAAAAAACTATGGTCTCGGCAGTTCATCGGCTATCACCGTCGCGACGATTGCGGCGCTCAACGCCTTGTTCAATGTGCAATTGTCATCACGCGAGATATTTGACCTTGCGTTTGCGGTTGTGCTCGATGTGCAACGGGGGACGGCATCCGGCTTTGATGTCGCGGCGGCGGTCTATGGCGGCACAGTCTATTACAGCAAACGCGGCGACATCATCGAACCGCTTGAGCTGCCCGCGCCGTCTTTCATCGTCGGCTATAGCGGCGAAAAAGTCAGCACGACAGATTATGTCGAGCAAGTGCGGCGATTATATCAACAGATGCCAACGCTTATCGAGCCAATTTTCGCCTTGATGACGACTATCGTCGAGCAGGCACGCCTAGCATTACACGCCGGGGATCATGCCGAGATTGGTCGTTTGATGAATATCAATCAAGGATTACTCGACAGTCTTGGCGTGAATACACTGTCGTTGGCACGACCGATTTTCGCGGCGCGGGACGCCGGGGCGCTCGGCGCGAAACTTTCCGGCGCGGGTGGCGGCGATTGCATGTTCGCCATTGCGGATGACGACGCACGCGGCGCAGTCATCACGGCCATGCAAAGTGCCGGTTGTGAAGTGCTCGATGTTGCGCTGCATACCGATGGCGTGTGCATCGACACATAATGCAAAAGCGCGCGGCGGCACAAGATGCTTCGCATACAATATTGAGCTGTTAGCATTTATTATGAGCGCTACAACACCAAAACATCATCGTTTCATAGGACGACAACAATTCTCGCGTATCGTAATATCGTTGACCGCATTTGTGGTATTGTTGATCGTATTTTATCCGTTTTTATTCGCCATGATGAATTCGTTCAAAACCCAACTCGAAGCGCAATCAACCGGGTTGATTCCATTTGTCCAATTCAACCCGACCTTGCAAAATTGGCAGAATGAATTTGGCCCCGGCGCGGCAAAACGCATTGATGGCTTGAAGAACAGCGCAAGCGTCGCGCTCGGCGCAACAAGCATCGCGACATCGTTAGGTACGCTGGCCGGTTATGCACTAGCGCGATACCGCTTTGGCCGTAACAACAGCCCAATTGTGTTCGTTGTATTGCTTCAGCGTTTTGTCCCGCCCGTGGCGACCCTTCTCGCCTACTTCCTCGTTTTGCAGCGCTTAAATCTGCTCGATTCGGTCATCGGCCTTATCATCGTCAACGCGACCTTCACGTTGCCTTTCGCCGTGCTCATCACTCGTGACGCCTTCGCCGAATTGCCGCGAGATTTATTGGATGCGACATTGGTTGACGGCGGCAATCATTGGCAGGCATTTCGTCATGTCGCGCTGCCACTGAGTAAACCGGCCATCGCTGCGTCGGCCATCATCGCGTTTACATTTTCGTGGAATGAATTTTTGTTCGCGACTGTGCTTACCAATCTCAATGCGCAAACGTACATGTTGCAAATTATTGGCGGAGGGGGAATAGGCACAGTTGCGGCGCGCATTCTAATTGCGGTTGCGCTGCCCGTGTTACTTTCGCTATTTGCGCAGCGTTATATTGTGCGTGGTCTGACACTCGGTGCAGTGCATGGATAAGTGGATGGATAGATGTACACCAATTGATGATACGCTCGCATCGCAGATGCTCACGAGGTCACGCGATTGCGCCGAATGTATTCCAACGCTTCGTTAAGAGTGCAGAATGTCGGGATATGCACCATCGCTTGGGTCTCGAAGTAGATTTTGTCTCGAATGATGCGATTCATCGGGTTATGACCGATGTATATCGTCTGAATGCGCGGGTCAACAGCGGTGCCCGGCTGCCCTTTAATGATCTCTTGTGTTATCGCAAGCATGTCGCCAAAGCTGATTTCCATCTTGCAGACATCGACAATGCGGTAGACATCGCCTTCGAGCGTATCAATCAAGTCGTTTGTTTGCGCCCATATATCGCGAGCATCTTCAATCGTATAACGACCCTCAATTGTGATCAAAATGATCGATTGGTCGCTTAAACATTCGATTGTTGCTGGCATCATGTCCCCTCAAGATAATTAACATTTAATTGACTTTACAGTTTGAATTTAATTTAACACAATTATCGATGGTGAACGTTAAGATTTATCAAATTTGTGTGAATGTCGCTAGGCTCTGTTGACATTTGCGCTTTGATGCAAAAATAGGGGACAATCGTTGGGGTTTAGCTTGCTAAACCCTTCAGGGCATTGCACGCAATGCCCCA
>RFIA01000355.1 GCA_003695675.1 Chloroflexota bacterium | reverse complement strand
CCAACGGAACGCTTGCTCTGCGTTGGCGTCACTTGATTCCGCATCAATCTATGAAATGTCAACACAACCTAGGTAAATTGCTGTCAAATGGCTTCAGATTGATGTCACGACCGCCACAGTCTGCTTCAGCAGACTTGGTATTTCGGTAGCCGGACATTTCAATGTCTGGCGGCACTCATGAGTTTTGTATGCCAAACCATCAACTGACGCACAGTAGCGTGTCTCTATGGGTTCTCACGATGATGTAGGGGCAGCATACATGCGATCCGTCATTGCAGTTGAAGACCACAATGTCGTATTTGTCGCAAAAAATCGCTCATGACATTGACGGCCTTGACGATAAAATGGACACAATGGGCGCTCGCATTGCTCATGCGCGACTCATACACTCGTAACGCATCACAATTTGTGGCAATAAAACGCGATTTGCCAGTGCCGCAATTGCCGCAATTGCCGCAACAAAAGCACGTCAACCATCAGGCGGTCAGCTTCTCAGCCTCTGAAATCCTGACAACCTGACAACCCGACATGCTTTTTGCCGTATTCGTCATCCCCTCTTGTGCGGCGACGAATCGGCAAGTCTCGTGCGTAAGGTGAATGACTAGAATAGATATGATGATCTTTCTGAAATTGTTTTATCCGATAATGCGTCTCGTGTTGCTGAGCGCGACGCTGTTGATTATTGTGACGATCATTGTTGGGCGCGGCGTCGTAGACAGCGAAGAGATTGCATTCATGTCGCGGCGCACGGGGAATTTCGAGATTTACTTAATGGATGTGCGGCGCAATTTCGTCCACAATCTCACACAACACCCGGCGGATGATGTCTCGCCCGCGTGGTCACCGGATGGCGAGCAAATTGCGTTTTTGTCGCAGCGCGACGGGCGCTATACCGAAGTTTATATCATGGACTTCGATGGACGCCATGTGCGCCGCATCACGAATACGACGGACAGCGCGATTGACCCGGCGTGGTCGCCGGACGGTCAGCAATTGATTATGGCTTTGCTCGTCGGCGATAATCCCGAATTGTTCATCTTTGATTTGACGAGCGATGATGTGCAACGCTTCACCGATAATTTTTCGATTGACCGGCAACCGCAGTGGTCGCCGGACGGCAGTCAGATTGCGTATGCGTCGAATCGCGATGGCACACTTGAAATTTTCGTCCATGATCTCGCCACTGGTGATGAACGCAAACTCACGAGTCATTTTCAGAACAACACATCGCCGGTATGGTCGCCAGACGGTGAGCGCATCGCCTTTCAGTCCGACCGCAATGGCAATTGGGATATTTATGTGATGACGGCGCAGGGTGAGCGTTTGAGCCGGCTGACGAATCACGTCTCGAACGAAGAAGCGCCCGCATGGTCGCCGGATGGTCGCCTTGTCTATCAGTCCGACCGGCGCGGTTTTTGGGATGTGTATGTCCTTGATCTTGAACGCGGTGAGGAGCAGCGCCTCGTCCGCGATGCGCGTTCACCGGCGTGGCGTCCGTGAGGCATGATGGTAACTACTCAATGTACATGAGTGAACCAAGCAAAACGAAAAATATTGAACCGCCAAGAAACCCTCAAATTCTCTCTGTATCCTTTGCGTCTGTGCTTCTTATGCGTTGAATCTTTTGCTTTTCTTTTCGCAGACACGTTACTTGAGTAGTCATACATGATGAATGACATGCACCGATTCGCACTTGGAATTGTCCTCAGATTGTTGATTCTCACGATGGGGTTGACAGCGTTTGTCGTTGTTGTTGGCGAGATTGTTTTTCGTGGGGCGGGTGCGCAAATCATCTTCGAGTCGGAACGCGATGGCCCGACCGAATTATATATCTTGGATGTTGGGCGCAATATCACGTATCGCTTGACCTACACGGCATGGCTCGACTTGCGCCCGATGGTTTCGCCGGACGGTCAACGGGTTGCATTCTTCACACGCGGCGAGCAAAGCGACATCTTTGTGATGAATTTCGATGACCGCAATGCGCAGCCGTTGATGACCGATGACCACCTCGACCGCAACCCGGCGTGGTCACCCGATGGGCGGCAGATTGTGTTCGACTCTTCGCGCAACGGCAACTCGGAATTGTATGTCATCACTCTGGCCGATTCGCAAATGCAGCGGCTGACATTCGGCGCTGAACGCGACACCTTGCCGCGATGGTCACCCGATGGACGGCGGATTGTCTTCGAGACGTTGCGCGATGAAAATATGGAAATTTACATGCTCGACCTCGAAACCGGGCAGACAAGCAACTTGACAAACTTCCTCGCGGGCAATGATTGGGATGCGAGTTGGTCGCCGGATGGCCGGACGGTTGTCTTCGTCTCGAATCGCGATAGGAATTGGGAGATTTACACGATAGAGGTCGATGACCCGACACGCTATCCACACCGCGTGACGACGCGCCCCGAATACGACGATGCACGCCCCATGTTTTCGCCGGACGGCACACAAATTGTGTTCGAGTCGTGGGTGGACGGCAATTGGGAATTGTTCGTGATGAACGCCGACGGTACAAACATCCGCCGCCTGACGGACAACGATGCCGATGACCGCTCGCCGGTGTGGTGGCGGTGATTCACTCTTCGTCATCTTCGCCTTCGGCGCCGAAGACCTCGTCGAAGACTTCCGGCTCAATCACATCTTCGATGATGACATCGTGATTTTTGCTGTAATAGGGCGCGTCGAGTTCGTAGCCATTTTCCCACGCCCATTGTTCGAGTTCTTCCATCGCAAAGCGGATGTCCGGGCCGGGTTCAAATGGTCGCCCGACGGCGAGGACAATCTTTTCGTCTTCTGTGCCATCGCCGAGATAGAGTGTCCAACAATTGTCTTCGTTCAATTCGATGTATGCTTTTTCTGCCATGTGATGAAACCTGCGATACTGCCTGTGCCATTCAGTGGGCATAGCACGCTATGCTGCTACGGTCGCACCGTATATATCTGATAATCGCCCTGATTATAAATCAAATCATAATCGTTGAGCAAAGCGAGATTGGCATCGCTCAAAGCGCGTTCTGCGGGGCCGTAGAAGATGTAATCGACACCCGATTCGTTGAGCATCGCCTCGCGTTCTTCGGCAGATAATTCCCCGGCGAAGAAACGGTCGGCTTGCGGTTCGCGTTGGTCAGAGAACAACGTCTCTGGCCCGTGCCCGACATAAACGCGCAGATTCGTCCACGCGGGGATGACGTTGCCGGTTTCTTTTGTACTCAGCACGACTTCGCCGGGTTGTGCGTGTTGGTTGAGCCACGCGAAGGCGCGGACTTCGGCAGTCGGGCGGAAGAGCGGCGGCTTTGCGGTCAATGTTGTGAGTGTGCTGCCCGCGAGAATCAGCAAGCTGCTCGGCAACACAATCGCGAATGTGATGACGCGGATGCGCCGCCATTGTGTGCGCCGATTCGGTTTGCTCCATTGTACGGCCAACAATCGCGCACCGGCGGCGGCTAAAATCGCGAGCGGCACGAGGACGCCTTCCGCCATGCGCCGTTGGACGTTGATGGGCAAATAGACGAGTATCGGCACAATCAACACCCACCCGACGAGTAATGTGTGATGCGATGACACCAGATTCCCGCGCCGCCACGCCCATCGCCCGCCGGGAATCGCCAGCAGAGCGAACAAGCCATACGCCAGCAGATAGTGTATCGGGTGCGGTGATGGCAATAGATTTTGCGCCGACCATTGTGCGAAGGCGTCGTTCGACGAGAAGGTGATGGCGTAGTAGATTGCGAGCGGCAAGGTGATGAGCGTCGCTGAGATGCCGCGGATCGCGAATTGCATCGGGAATTTGCGGGCGCGTGTCCACAACGCGAGTCCCCACGCACCGAGCACGATGTACAAAATCACGAGATAAAATGGCACGGCGAGGCCGACTATCAACCACAACACACCGGCGATGACAGCATAGCGTCGCCAATCATCGCGGGTTTCAGCTTCAAAGAGCGCGATCAAACCGCCGAGCCACGCGGCCCGCGCTAGGGCAACGTGTGGCAGCGTCAACAGAATCAAAAAGGTGAAGCCTTCGGGGATGAAGAACTCCGGCGGGGCTGAGCCGAGAAAATTATCTTGGCCGAGCACGAGCAACAACCATCCGAGTCCACCGCCAAGTGTCGCGAGAATCAATGCGAAGAAACGGGTTTTCGGCCCGCGCAAGAAGATGGCGATGAAGCGATAGATGACGAGTGTCATCACAAAACCGAAGACCACACGCATGATGTGAAAGATGATGACGAGTGTGCTGTAGAGCGACTCGCTCTCGGCCGATGAAAACAGACCGGCGAGTTGCCCCGGAATGATGTATGGCAAAAAGATGAGCGGGGCGCTTTGTGGTGCTTCCGGCGAGTAGAACAGATGAAATTGCCACAAGCCCCGCGCACCGAGCCGCATCTTGCCGATATACGAATTGCCGTCGTCGATGCCGAGCACGAAGCCGGTGAATGTCCGGCCATCGGGTGTCGTCAACCAACCGATGAGGTACGGCAGCGAGGTCAATATCATCAAGACGAGCGCATAAATGATGACCCGTCGCCATTCTTGTCGGCTAATCGAAGTCCGCATCGCATACGCCGTGTTGTGAGTCGTTATCGGTGTCCATACAACCGCATCCCCGTGCCGTAGAAATCGGTCGAAATTTCGCGTAGTAGAGCGTATTCTTCGGTGAATTCGGGTTGTTGCTCAAGGCCGAGACGCACGAAAGCCTCCATCGTCACGAAGTAAGCCGGGTCGGTGTCGGCGATGAGTTGTGGCGGCACAGCATAATTTTGATCGTCGAGAATCAGCGACGGGTCTACCGGGTAATACGCGCTGTTTTCCGGCGTGACGAGACCGACCGTATCGATGATCGTCGCCCGGCTGAAGTAGCCGACCGCGCCGATGTCTGCCGATGCGACTCGTGTCTGCGGTGTGACGCCATACTCTTCGCGCAATTGTGTGCCGATGTCTTGATACAGCAATTCGATTTCGTGCCATGCCATATTGGGCGCGGGGCGGTCGGGGCCGTGGTCGGGATGCACATCCCACGCATTGAGCGACATACCGCCCCATAGCAACGCGAGTCCGGTGACGGCGACCGGCGCAGCATAACGCACCTTGCCGGACGCTTCGACCGATTGAATCAGCGACCATGCACCGGCGATGATGCCCAACATCAATGCGGGCATCGGCGGGGCGAGATACCAACGAAAGACCAATGGATTGGCGGCAGCGAAGACAGCCATGTACAACCACGGATAAATCACGAACGGGAACAATCGTCGCTTCCGCTTGAAGATGTATAACAGCCCGACGAGCGACAAGAACAAATAGACAACTGCGCCGATCATCGCGCCGAGCGAACCGAAGCTGTCGAACTCAAAAAACGGCGTCGCATAAGCCTGCACAAAACGCACGAGGGCGCTCGCAGGCGGGACGATGTAAGCGACGCTTTTGGCACTGAGTGAGCGCGGTATCGGCGAACCGAAGTAACTCACGCTGAATATCAACCACGGCAATATGATGATCGCTGTTGCAATCCATGTCTGCAATGGGATGCGTTCATGGAGTCGTTTGCCGGGCGATTCGCGCCAGCATTCGAGCAATTGCCAACCGAATAACGGCGCAATCCACAACGCGGCGTCGATGCGCGTCAACAGTCCGAGACCGGCGAATACACCGAGCCAACGCAGGCGGTCTTCGAGATAGAAATACACCGCGCCGACCATCCACAAAATATTGACGCTCGTCTCCATGCCGCCGACAGCGAAGGTGACACTCATCGGGGCGATGACCCACAACGCGCCGGGCAAGATCGCCAACCCATCGCGTTCAATGAGTTTGCGGAATATCAGATACAAGAGCGCCGCCGTGAAGCCGTCGGCCAAGCCACTGACGACCGGCGCGTAATTGGGAAAGTCGCCGCGACCAACGATGATGTCGATAGCAGCCATCAGCACCGTGAAGAGCGGCGTCGTCGTGCCGAGTACACGGACGCCCGGATTGTAGACGAAGCCCTCGCCCTCAACGATGTTGCGGCTGTAACGAAATGTGATGAAGGCATCGTCAATCGTGCGTGCGCCGGGTATCTGCCGGGCGACAAAAGCGGCGACAATCAACATCACAACGATCAAGACAATACGATGCCGTTTGACAGCTTGCATCGAAGCGTTCTCCAACATAATGACCTGTAATCAATATATTCAATTTACTACGAAAATTTGTCGTTGTGTGTGGAGAGTTGTTAAGTGAGTCCATTGGTCGTCTCGGCGGTACGATGATGCGCGATATGGTCAATTGACCATATCAGCGCGATGTGATGTGCGGCATTTGCCGGGCGCAATTATCTGCTGGCATTGACGTTATTCCACTCTACGCCGTTGCCTTGTTGATGAAAGCGAGCCTAGAATGCCGCATGAGTCGCATCCCATAGCGTGCTGCTGCCCACGTTATGCCGACATGTAGCGGTAACATCAGTGGCGATATATCCGGCAGCAATTTGCGTGCCAGCATATAAAACCATGGGCTGAGCACAGCCAGCGCGGTTGCAAGCCAAATCGCTTGACGAAAAGGAGGCGGCAAGCGTGTCGCATAACGAATCGTGGAAAGCAACGGCAGTATCAGCAACACAAAATAATAATTGCCGGTTTGTGGGAACATCAACAATGCCGAGATAATCGTCATCACGGTGAAGTCGACTTGTCGGTCAAGCGTTGGGCTGCGGCGAAAACGCGCCAATACCCAGAAAAGCGATAATAATACGCCAGCGATCAAAAGAGCTTGTAGCACAGCAAAGTGCAAGAGGTGCGGCGCCCAAACAGGCGGCGCATATATCGAATACGCCCCGATAATGCGCAGGTAGTCGGGTATCCACCAGCCGATTTGGACGAAACTGATGATAGTCAAAGCCGACATGGTGACGCTAAAGGCAATGAGGCCGCGCCATCGACCGCGCAGTGCATAACCGCCCAAGAGTACAACCGCCAACGGTGCTGAAATTGTTGGCGGCACCGTAGAAGCGGCAAGCGCAACGCCTGCCCACCCGTCTTGCTTTCGTAATAACAACCACACCCCGACTGTTAAAAACAAGACAATCGTCCCGGTGAATTGGCCGAGAATGAACAAATCCATCGGATAACGAAAGATGAAGAGCAGGCTAATCAACAAGACGATCAACAAGCGTGGGGGGGGTCTCCAATTGAGTATTCGCAGCCATAACCATCCCGCCCAAATGAGCGCCAACAATTGAATAGTCATCCACACCGAGATGGCAAGATGCGCTGGTAGCAAGAGCAACGGCAGCAACAAAATACTCGCATAAGCAGGATAGGCGACATTATGTTGGTCTGCCGACGGCGGTAAGAGGTGACCGAACATCCCTTTTTGGATCGCCCGCGTGACAGTTGGTGTATAGGGCGTTTCGCCACTCCAGAAGACGCGCCCCCCATACCAATGCGGATAAAAATCGGAAGCGCTGCCACGAATCGGCATGAAGATATTCACGCTGAGTGCCAATACAAGGATGACGAGGCCAAAATGTAACAACGTGTGTTTGAACCAGCGGCGTTGATAAAGACCGGCCGGGGCAATAACAGTCCCGTCTATATTTCCTGTGGTAGCCACAAATATTTCCTGTCTCTGGAATGAAAATGATAAATTAAACTGCAATTTGATGCAGCTTGTAGAACATCTGCACCTTTATCCCCCTACAAGTATACGCAATATCTGGGATTTTGGCTCGTAATTGTACCCCCGTCTCGTCGAGAGTCTATATACCCTGTGGCTATTCTAAGTTAAAATGACTATGTTTTGATAATCACCACCCGAAGGATAATTCACGGTATGCCGTTGCAGATTTTTAATGTGTTGGGGCGCGAGAAACAGCTATTCGAGCCGTTAGAAGAAGGCCGTGTCGGGATGTATGTCTGTGGGCCGACTGTCTATGACCATGCGCATCTCGGCCATGCAAAGACGTATGTCGCCTTCGATACGATTGTGCGTTACCTGCGTTACAGTGGTTACGATGTCTTGTATGTGCAGAATATAACGGATGTCGGGCATTTGTTGGACACAGGGGAAGATCGCATTTTGAAGAAGGCGCGGCAAATACAAGCCGTGCCGATGCAAATTGTCGAGACATATACACGCAGCTATTTTGAAGATATGGATGCGTTGCATGTCGTGCGTCCCGATATTTCGCCGCGTGCGAGTGGTCATGTGCCGGAACAGATTAAGATGATAGAAGAACTCATCGCGAGTGGTCATGCTTACGTGGTTGATGGCAGCGTCTATTTCGATGTGTCCACAGCGCCGGAGTATGGCAAACTTTCAAATCGGAAGATTGATGCGCAACAGGCCGGTTGGCGCGAGGGTGTCAATACCGATAAGCGTAACCCTGAAGATTTTGCCTTGTGGAAAAAAGCCGAACCGGAACACATCATGCGCTGGGACAGCCCGTGGGGAGAGGGTTTTCCCGGTTGGCATATCGAGTGCTCAGCGATGGCGCGCAAATATCTCGGCCCCACTTTCGATATTCACGGCGGCGGTATTGACAATTTGTTCCCGCATAACGAATGCGAAATTGCACAGAGCGAAAGCGCGAATGGCGCACCGTTTGCGCGTTATTGGGTGCTAACGGGCAGTCTCCAAGTGTCCGATGCAGATGGCATCCCGGTGAAAATGTCGAAGAGTCTCGGCAATTTTGTTACGGTGAAAGATGCGCTCAAGCAATATCGTCCTGAAGTGATTCGCTTCTTCATTCAGACGTCACACTATGCTGGGCCGGTCATTTATAGCAACGACTCGATGACATCGGCGCGGGGCGGATGGGAGCGTATTTATCATGCCGTGCGTTTGACCGAGCAAATGATGAACAGCGCCCCCGAAGGTGATGATGGCAATGCGTTTTTGGAACGTCTCGAACAAGCGCGTGCTGCATTCGGGGCGGCAATGGATGATGACTTCAACACGCCGAAAGCATTGGCGACCTTGCAAGAACTCACTCGCGATGTCAACAATTTGCTCAATAGCGACGCCACCGTTGGTTTGTCGGTATTGCAAGCCATTCACGAAACGTATGATAATCTTGCTGGGGATGTTCTTGGTATCATGCCGCAGAATGGTGTGACACCAATGACAGATGGCGACCGCGAAGCCGGTTTGATCGAATTGTTGATTGAATTGCGTGCGAAAGCGCGTGCCGAGAAAAATTATGCCGAAAGTGATCGCATCCGCGATGCGTTGGCCGAACTCGGTGTTGTGCTTGAAGATCGACCCGATGGCACAATTTGGCGGACGGTGTAATATGCCCGAATTTTTATATGGACATTGGTCGGTTATTGAGGCGCTGCGTGCCGGGCGGCGCAACATGGAGCAATTACTGCTCACCGAACGAGTGGACATCAAAGATACAATTGCTGAGATTGTTGGGCTGGCAGAAGAGCGTGAGGTGCCTGTGCGTCGCGTTCCACTGCGTATTATGGATGACCTCGTGCCACCGAATGCCAATCATCAGAGTGTTGCCTTGCGTGTCGGTGAATATCCGTATACTGATATTGAAGATATTCTGGCGGTTTCGCAAGAACGTGAGGAAAAGCCATTTATTCTGTTGTTGGATCTGCTCAAAGACCCGCAGAATGTCGGCGTTTTGCTGCGCGTGGCCGACGCGGTGGGTATTCATGGTGTCGTGATGCAAGAACGCCGCAGCGTTGGTGTAACGCCCTCTGTCGTCAGCGCGTCATCCGGTGCGGTTGAGCATTTATTGGTCGCACAGGTGACCAATCTTGTGAATACGATGAAAGATTTGAAAGACGATGATGTCTGGCTTGTGGGGTTAGATGTCGGCCCGAATGTGCCGCCGATTGACAAAACCGATCTCGATATTGCGCTTGGTCTCGTGTTGGGTAGCGAGGGCGAAGGATTGCGACGTTTGGTGCGCGATACCTGTGATATATTATTATCGTTGCCGATGCGCGGCAATGTCGGCAGTTTGAATGTGGCGACTGCTGGCTCCGTCGCGTTATATACAGCGTGGCAAGCGCGTGGCTGGCAAGGCTGGGCCCATGCGTGAGGGTAATCATGATGGCTTTGATTGAATTTTCTCTTAGACTCTAACACACAGGCCATGTATCGAAAGGTGATTGCTGATGATAAACGATATTTTGAGCGAAGCTCGCAGCAAGATGAAGAGTACGGTCTCTGTTTTCGAGGACAAGCTCTCTGGCGTGCGTAGTGGGCGGGCGAGTACCGCGCTTGTAGACCGCCTGCCGGTTGAATATTACGGGCAGGAAACCGAACTGCGCCAACTTGCCAATATCTCGACGCCGGAGCCAATGCAAATTATGATTCGTCCGTTCGACAAGGGTGCTGTGACCGATATTGAGAAGGCCATTCAACGGTCGGACATTGGGGTGAATCCGAATGTCGATGGCGATGTGATCCGGCTCAATATGCCGCCGTTGACGATGGAGCGTCGTCAGGAACTCGTCAAATTCGTCAACAAATTGGCTGAGGAAGCGCGTGTCGCTATTCGTAATATTCGCCGCAACAGCATTGATGACTTACGCGATTTCGAGAAAGAAGGCATGATCTCTGAAGATGAGTTGAAACGTGGACAGGACGAAGTGCAAAAATTGACGGACGATTTTATTAAGATCATTGATGAGATGAGCAAGAAAAAAGAACAGGAAATTCTTGAAATTTAATCATCGGGTTTATTTCCTCATAATCTTAAGGGATTTGCAAGTCATTGAGGGTTTAGCCGATGTAAACTGTATATAGTAGTGAATGCCATAATCGTTAGATGATGGCAGAGCAGTCCATATCGATATTTCAAACACGAAGGCAATCAACGATGGTTTCTACACCAAATGTCCCTGAACGAGTTGATAAGACCGATGCCCTGCCGCCGAATATCCCCAAACATGTTGCGATTATCATGGATGGCAATGGGCGGTGGGCGAAAGCACGCGGCTTGCCGCGCTCTGAAGGACATCGACAAGGTACAGAAAATTTGCGACGCATTTTACGCGCGTGTGTCGAATTTGGTGTTGAGATTCTGACGATTTATGCGTTTTCAACCGAGAATTGGAAACGTCCCCCGACTGAAGTGCGTGTGTTGCTGAGAATTTTGCAGCGCGTCATCGACACCGAACTCGACGAACTCGACGAAGAGGGTGTGCAGTTACGGCATATCGGTAAACTTGATGGGTTGTCGCCATTTTTGCAGCAGAAGATCATTCACGCCCGCGAACGCACGAAAAATAATGACCGTCTGATTGTTAATGTGGCCTTCAATTATGGCGGACGTGCCGAGATTGTTGATGCGGTGCAACGTATTGTCAAAGATCGTGTCGCGCCGGAAGATATTGATGAAGACCTCATCAGCCATTATCTATACACAGCCGATTTGCCCGACCCGGATTTGATTATCCGCACGAGTGGTGAATTGCGCATCAGTAATTTTTTAACATGGCAAGGATCGTATTCGGAGTATTACTTCACCAACACGTTTTGGCCGGACTTTGATAAAGAGGAACTTCGTAAGGCGTTGTTCGAGTATAGTAATCGGAAGCGCCGCTATGGGATGACAGACGAACAGATTGAATAATTGTGGCTTTCATCGGTTTCACAATTTTCTTCCCCGAAATGCGTCTCTGCGTTGTGATCCTCACGAAATCGGGAATCGACAAACGAAGCGAAACCACATACGATTGGGGCGGGTCATCTACTGGATATGTATATGACCGGTTCATCATTTGAGAGATGCTGATTTAGCGGAGGTTTTATGTTTAATGACATCGGTCGGGTGACACAGGCGCTGAGCGAGCAACAATATATTGCGACCGAGGAAATTTCGACGGTGATGTTCTTGGCCGACAAACTAGGCAAACCGTTGCTGGCCGAAGGCCCGGCTGGTGTGGGTAAAACCGAACTGGCGAAGGCGTGGTCGAAGGTGACTGGGCGGCCTCTCATTCGCCTGCAATGTTATGAAGGGCTTGACGAGAGCAAGGCGCTTTATGAATGGGAATATGCCAAGCAAATGTTGTATACGCAACTTTTGCGTGACAAGCTGAGCCAGATTCTTGCCGAATCGAATACACTGAATGAAGCGGCAGACCGCCTCGCGCAAGAAGATGATGTCTTCTTCTCGGAACGTTTTTTGCTGGCGCGGCCTCTGTTGCGGGCGATTACATCGCCGGAGCCGGTTGTGCTGTTGATTGATGAGATTGACCGCGCCGATGCCGAGTTTGAAGCGTTCTTGCTCGAAATTTTGAGCGACTTTCAGGTGTCTGTGCCGGAACTCGGCACGATTTCTGCCGAGCATCAGCCGACTGTTGTGTTGACGAGCAATAATACTCGTGAACTTTCTGAAGCGCTCAAACGACGCTGTTTGTATTTGTTCATCGATTATCCGACGCACGAGTCGGAATTGCAAATTGTTCAGATGGCCGTCCCCGAACTCAATCAGAAATTGGCGAATCAGGCCGTCGAAGCGGTGCAGAGCCTGCGGCAACTTGACTTGAAGAAAAAGCCGAGTGTCTCTGAGACGATTGATTGGGCGAAAGCCCTCGTCATGCTCAATGCCGACACGCTTGACCGCGCGACGCTCGAAAACACACTGACCGTGCTGCTCAAGCACGAGAATGATGTGCAAAAGGCACGTCGTGCGATGCAAGCCGGTCGCGAACACCCGTTGAATCGACGCGGCGGTCTCGGCGGGCGTCTTGGGCGGCGCGGCGGCGATGATTGGCCGAATTAGTCTCACCGTCTCTATTCAAGATACATATTCGGCAATTGCAAATGACTGACCTCACCGATGTCAATTTTGTCGTCAAAGTCGTCAATGTCACAACCGATTTTTCGTGACATTGCGACATTGCAAAGCGCTGATGCTAAAGCATTCAGGCTGTCATAATCATAAGGTTGAAAGGTAACTACTCAGCATACAGGTATCAATCGAGTAAGGGCGCTGCGCCCCTACAAAAAACACGCAACGTATTCATCATCGTGCAACCTTTATGACCTCTTTGCGTTCTTTGCGCCAAAATCCTATCACAAAACACGCCCCTTGTGTTGACAAAAAGGCAAACTTTTTCGCAACATTTTTTCATCTCCGCAATCACATATACATTGCGTTAGAAATTGGGCGATCTGCTTGACGATGCGTTGCTCGCTAGTTTATAATCGCAGAATAGTTAGACGGCTAAGTAAATTGCGATGTGCAATTACATACCACAACAAACGCTCGGTTATCTATTGGCGCAAGTTTGCAAAGCGCACGTCACAACGGCGAGCGCGATGTTGGCTGCGCTCGGCATTCATGTTGGGCAAGAGATGGTGCTGCTGCATTTGTGGGACGAAGATGGCCTGACGCAAACGGAACTCGGCGAGCGTTTATGTGTGCGCCCGGCGACCGTCACGAAGATGCTTGGCCGTATGGAACATGCGGGATTGGTGGAACGTCGCAAAGACCCCGATGACCAACGGGTTTCGCGGGTGTGGTTGACGGAACAAGGCTGCCAACTCGAAACACCGCTCGATGCGCATTGGGCCATGCTCGAAGCACGCGCTTTTGGGAATTTCAGCGACGAAGAGCGTCAGCAACTGCGCCATTTGCTGGAGCGTGTTTATGAGAATCTAACCGCCACAGACGATCAGGCATAAAAATTTTGTCGATTAGTTAGCCGGCTAACTAATTTGTTCAATATCTATTCTCATGGCATTAGGGAGGAATTTCTATCGATGGATACTGTTGCTTTAATCTTACAAATTTTGCTAGCGGTCGCTTTTACCGGAGCCGGTGCGACAAAGCTGCTCGGCGCTCAAATGCAAATTGAGAATTTCGAGCGTTGGCAAATTTCACAGTCGCGGCGGCCACTCATTGGCGCCTATGAATTGCTCGGCGCCCTCGGCATGGTCGTCGGCATTTTTGTCGAGGAAGTCGCTATTGCTGCGGGTGTGTGGTTGGCTGCGGCGATGGTCGGCGCGTTGTTGACGCATCGGCGCATCAATGATCTCGTTTCGCGATATATACCGGCGTTTGTCTTGCTGATATTGTCGGTGGTTGTTTTCGCGTTGCGTGCAGCAGAATTGTAAAGAACGCGAGTTTTGCATGAGGCAACGAGCGAGTCGGGCAATGTGACGGCAGGCCGAACGCCAAAAGATTAACGCAAGGGCGCAGGGGATGCAAGCAAATCGATTGCTTTTCTTTGCGTCCTTTGCGTTTTTGCAGTTCGATAAGATTTATTACAATGTGGTTGATGTGCTCGACGACTCGGCGGTTGTCCCCGACGCGCTTGCATCATCGTTATTCTCGGCGGCGTTGCCGTTGTTCTGCCCGCGATTTCGCGGGAGAAACGCGCTCAAGTCGACGCTGACGCCGCTCTCAATCGGGAAGGGGTCAACCGGGCCATTTTGTGCGCCGAGCATATTTTGGATGGCTTTCATTTCCAACGTGGTCAATGATGACATACTCTGTTCTGGATTGTCCATTTCGGGTTTGCCGAAGGCGCGATGAAAGGCAATCTTTTGAAATTGGACGCTCGCCATATTAGCGATTAACATTTGGCCGGGATTAAAACGTCTCGGTGTGAGGTCACTGCTGCGGACGAGCAAAATGCTCAAGGCGAGTGTCGCCACGCCGAGCCACTGTATTGTTGTCAGATATTCGTCGAGGAAGATGAAGGCGAGCGTCAGCGCCACGCCGATTTCGGCAATGGCGAGAATCGCGGTTTGCAAGCTGCCGAGAAACTTGACCCCGGCGAACATGAAGAGACGTGAAAGCGCCGTCGTCAAACCAAGAATGACGATGGGGGGCATTGCCGTTTGCAAGACGGTTATCTCGGGTTTGTCGCCGACTGTCGCCCACACCATCGTGACGATGACAGCCATCGTGCTGAGCACATACAACGCGACGGTTTGGGGCGGCATCTCGAATAATACGTGTTGGCTGAGTGTCATCGTACCTGCGAACATCAACGCGCTGCCGAGCATCAACCCAACGCCAAGCCAATTGACCGGCTTATTGCCAAAACCTGCCAATAGAATCAGCGCCACAAGTGCCAACATAACCCGGACGATTATTCGTCGATTGATGACATCGCCGTCGAGATGAGAAAGCAACACGGCGAAGGCAATGTACATACCATTGAGTAATTGTACGAGGGAGGCGTCGAGCATACTCAACCCGCCATAATAAAACAACGAGCCGATACCATTGATAACGCCGATGACGACACAGCCGAGCAATCCTGCCGGATAAATATACAGATAGCGGCGCATGAAAATAGCGTAAATGACGAACAAGATGGCCACAGATATAATGGTGCGGAAGGCGGCAACCGTGAACGCATCTGCCTGAGCGTTGATGGCCGACTTGCCGAAGATTGGCGCCATGCCGAGAAATACCGGCGTCAATAAGGCGGCAGCAATCCCGCTTTTGTTTGGATGATTCACCTACGCGATTCCTCCGAGTGTCATAAATATATCTTGATTGCTCGTCAACAATTCAGCACGTCAGTTTGTCAGGAAAATCGAACTTCTCCGCCATTGACCCGCTCATCACGCTTCCATAACCGGAAAATTTCCGGCTATGAGAGGACAACTCGTTCTTTCGCTGCCATGATGGGGAGTTCAAGAAAGAATTTGCTGCCGGGAAACTTTTCATGATCTTGCCCTGCACTTTCCACCCAGATTTTGCCGTTGTGTGCTTCGACAATGCCTTTGCAAATCGCCAGCCCAAGCCCCAAACCGCCGCCACAAAATGCTGTTTTGCTGGTTGAGTGTAATTGTGGGTCATGAACGGTGTGGAAACGTTCAAAGATATTCTGTTGTTCTTTGGCGTCGATACCGATGCCCGTGTCGCGGACACATATCTTGATATTTTGCTCGTTGGGGGTTGCGGAGAGATAAATGTGCCCGCCATCGGGTGTGTATTTGATGGCATTGCTGATGAGATTCGAGAATGTCAATTGCAGCAAGTCGGAATCGGCTTGCATTTTCTCAGGCCAATCTTGGTCTTCAAAGTGCAGGGTCAACCCACGTTGTTGAATAGCATCTTCATATTCGGCGATCACTTTTTCGATCAGGCGGCGCAGATTTGTCGGGCCGACGGAAAGGTCGATTTGATTGGTGACAATGCGGCTGATGGTCAAAATTTCATCGATGATGCTTTGCATGCGCTCAATCGACTCGATCAAACCGGTGACGAGCACCGCCACATCGGGGTTCGTTGCCAGCAGCGCTTTGACGGCATCGTTATCTTCGATGAGGCGGCTGTAGCCATAAACCAATGTGAGCGGTGTGCGTAACTCGTGCGCCGTCAATTGAATGAAGGAGTCCTTCATGTTGTCGAGACGGCGCAATGTGGTGTTGATGTCTTCAAGTTCGCGGATGCGCGTTTCGAGCCGGTGAACGACTTCTTGCGCGTATTTGCTTTGTGCTTTCGTCAACACCTCGCTGTCAATATCGTCGCGGCCACCTTTGAGATAATATTCGATTTTTTCCGGCAAAGTTTCGATGTCAATCGGTTTGGTCAAATACCCGTTAATGCCGGCAGCCATGGCGAGATGACGATATTCATCGAACGACTGCGCCGTCAGCGCGACTATCGGCGTGTTTTCAAACCGTTCGTCGCTGCGCAAGCGTGTTGAAATCTCGCGGCCACTCATGTCTGGCAGATTGATGTCTGTCAAAATTAAATCTGGCCCCTCGCGCCGCGCGATGTCCATACCTTCAAGACCACGCTCGGCTATCAACATCCGATAACCGGCATGTTTCAGCGCACGTTCAACCAACAAACGACTGGCCGGGTCATCTTCAATATAGAGGATCGTCTTCGTTGTCAAAGTGATGTTCCTCGTCGTTGTTCGGCGAACCCGTTACGACTATAGCAATGTTGTCAGAAATTGCCCGTTACAATCTATCAACCCATGTCTGATTCTGCATCATTCGCACGACCATCAAGCGCAACATGCTGGATTGTTGCGCT
>RFIA01000354.1 GCA_003695675.1 Chloroflexota bacterium | reverse complement strand
GATTGGCACACTTGGCACAAAATTAGGCTGTGCCATTGCCGCCATTGCCGCCAATTGTGCCAAACGATGAACAATGCGGTGGCCGACGACGAGTGACACAAAACGGGTGTAAAATAGGCGGTGACATTGACGACAACTGTGATTGTTGCGAAGATTACATATCACGGAGTAGGGGCGGTTCGCGAACCGCCCCTACCAAACCGTATGGTTTAGGCAAAACACATGGCACACGTATTCATCTCATATCAACGGGCGGACAGCAAATTCGCTCAATATCTCAAGAAGCAAGTCGAAGACAACGGCTTCCGTGTTTGGATGGACGCCGAAGTCCGCGCCGGTGACAATTGGCGCGAGACTATCGACGAAGCGATCAAAGAAGCATTCGCCGCCGTCATCATCCTCTCGAAAGCGTCGCGCCATTCGGAATATGTCAATTACGAGTGGGCTTATGCACTCGGCGCGAATATCAAAGTCGTCTTGATTATGTTCGAGGAAGTCGAAGTGCATCCACGCCTCGCTGTGCTGCAATATCTTGACTTCACCGATTGGCACAATCTACCGTGGGATCGGTTGATGCGGCGGCTCAAAGAAATTGAGCAGCAGCATTTCGCCCAGCAAACCGCCGCCAATATCCCGGCGGATGCACCGCAAGCGCTCAAAAGCGCGGTCGCGGCGTTGGACAGTTACAACGCCGATGAACGGATCGCCGCCGTCGATGCCCTCTCGCAGATGAATCACCCAGTAGCGCGGGATGTGCTCGCGGCTGCTGTGCATCATACGATGGGTGACGTGCGTATTCACGCCGCCTTCACGCTCACGCGAGTCGCCGACAATCGTGACCCGCGTGCCGTGCCCGGACTCATCGAAGCGCTGCGTGACAAAGAGCATCCGGCCACACAACGCGAGGCGGTGCAAGCGCTCGGCGACATCGGCGACCCGTTGGCCGTGCCGGAACTCGTCAATATGTTGGACGAACGCGACGAAAATTTCAAAGGCGCAATTGTCGAAGCTATCGGTAAAATCGGCGCCGAGGCGATACCGGATGTGGTCGAAAAGCTCAATGCGGAAGATTGGCGTGTGCGCCGCAATGCCACCGAAGCCTTGTGGTTGATGCGTGACCCGGAGACAGTGCCCGGCCTCGTCACCGCGCTGACTGACTGGCACGATGTCGTCCGCCATGCAGCGAGTGGCGCCTTGGCCGAACTCGGTTATGGCGCGGTTTATGGACTGACACAAATTATGAACGGCAAGTATGGCAAAAATCGTGATTTGCAAAATGCGGCGTTGTATGCGCTCGAAGAAATCATCGCCACGCCCGAAGCCTTACAAGCCGCGACAGAATTCCGCACTCGTCACAACAGACCGCGCGAATAACAGGAGCGCAGCGCTAACATGTCGCACATCTTCATCTCTTACGCTCATCGCGACGTCGATTTCGCCAACCTGCTCGTCAATGAGATCGTCGATGCCGGGTTGACGGCGTGGATAGACGGCGAACGCTTGCGTGCTGGGCAAGATTGGCGGCGCGAAATTGACTCGGCGATTGAACGGGCCTGCGCCGTGATTCTCATCATGACGCCATTTGCCAAAGCGTCGGAGTTTGTCACTTACGAATGGGCGTATGCGTTGGGCGCCAAGAAGCCGGTCATTCCTGTCTTGCGCGAAGAGACTGAATTGCATCCGCGCCTTGATGTGTTGCAATATCTCGATTTCACCGACGCGGCCAACCGCCCGTGGAAGAAATTGATACGCCAACTCAAACGTGTCGAACAATGCCAAGCCGAGATGACCGCGTTGCCGCCGGACACACCCGATGAAGTCATCGCTGCTATCGATGCGCTCGACAGTGACGACGCCAGTGAGCGTCTCGAAGCGGTCAATACATTAGCGAAAATCAAGCATCCGTCGGCGCGAGAGGCGTTAGCGTGGGCGGTGCAACACGATTATCCTGATGTTCGGGTTCAAGCGGCGCTCAAATTGGCGCAGCGCACCAATTATCGCGACACACGCGCCGTCGCCGGTTTGCTCGAAGCGCTGCAACATGATGACCGCACGATTCGGCGCAGGTCAGCGCGTGCATTTAGACGCATCAATACGCCGGTCGCTGTGTCGGGGTTGATGGGGGCGTTGGACGATACGGCTGCGAAAGTGCGCGAGAGTGCGGCTTATGCACTCGGCGAAATCGGTGATGCAAGTGCCGTGCCGATGTTGGTCGAAGTCTTACGCAACGACCGCAGCGTGGCCGTGCGCATCGCGGCGGCTGAAGCGCTCGGCAAAATCGGTCATGCCGACGCCGTGCCGGAATTGATTGAGCACTTGACGGACGACGAACGTCTGTCAGACACGATGCCGGTAAGTGAATACGCAGCGATGTCTCTCGAACAAATTGGTACGCCGGACGCTTTGGCCGCGCTTGAACAATGGCGCGGGGAATAGGAAACATGACATGAAATTCGGACGGGTGATTGGCAATCTCGTCGCGACCGAAAAATATCGCGGGCTAGAGGGCGTCAAGTTCCTCATCGTGCAACCACTCGACATCAATCGCGAACCGGACGGCGAACCTTATGTCGCTGCCGACGCGACCGGCCAAGCCGGGCCGGATGAACTCGTATTCGTGATTATGTCTCGCGAGGCGGCGCTTGCGTTGCAAGTCAGCTTCGTGCCGGTCGATGCGGCGATTGTCGGCATCGTCGATGATGTGGATGACCGCCCACTGTATGATGCCGCTAGCGTGGCGTGGAAAGTTTTCATCGGCACAAAAGAAAATTGAATCTTTTTACTTCTTCAATTCGTAAACAGGCGACCCGACTAGTTACCAAGAGATTGTATATTTACTGATACGAACATAACTTTATAAACATGAACATACGGCTCTCTATGAGACCGTTCGCATGATACCCTGTGTAAGGACAAAGTCTGAGACCTGTCCTTAACAAGCCGTTTGCTTAGATTGAAAGTTTACTTTGTTATGATTGCCTCAGTAGGATGACTCATGGCTGAAGACGAAAAAACCAAGAACAAAGACGAAGAAAACAACACAAAAGACTCCGAGAAAAAGGACGAGAAACCGAAAGAAGTCCCGCCGGTTGTGACGCAGCACAGCATCACGCTTGATGGCGAGACGCTGGAATATACTGTCACGGCGGGGATGATGCCCCTCAAAAATAAGGACGGCGACATCGAAGCGAATATCTTCTTCACGGCCTACACGCTCAACGATGTCGCTGATGTTGGCAAACGACCGTTGTGTTTTGTGTTCAATGGCGGGCCGGGTTCGGCGTCGGTGTGGCTGCATCTCGGCGCCATCGGGCCGAAGCGCGTCGTCATGCAAGATGAAGGGTGGATGCCCGCGCCACCTTATCGTCTCGAAGATAATGCGCAGACATGGCTCAACCTGACCGACCTCGTTTTCATCGACCCGGTGGGCACAGGTTACAGCCGCGCTATCAAAGATGAGGACAACAAAAATTATTGGAATCTCAAAACGGACATCGAATCGGTTGGTGAATTCATCCGTCTGTATCTGACACGTTATATGCGCTGGGCATCGCCGTTGTTCCTCGCTGGGGAAAGTTACGGCACAACCCGTGCCGCCGGGCTATCCGGTCATCTGTTCGACAAAGGCATCGCGCTCAATGGCATCGTCTTGATCTCGACGATTCTCAATTTTCAGACGGCACGCTTCACGCAAGGCAACGATTTGCCGTACATCCTCTTTCTGCCGACGTACACTGCGACAGCGTGGTATCACAACAAGTTGCCCGATGATTTGCAAAAACGTGCCATCGATGATGTGCTCAAGGAAGTTCGCGAATGGGCGGAAACCGAATATGCTTACTTACTCGCGAAGGGCAGCCGCTTGACCGACGACGAACGGCAAACGCTTATCACGCAACTTGCACGCTTCACCGGGCTGGCGGAAAAATTCATCGACCACAGCGACTTGCGCCTGCATATTCAACGTTTCTGCAAAGAATTGCTGCGCGACGAAAAACGCACCGTCGGGCGACTCGACAGCCGTTTTAAGGGAACGGACAAACTCCCCGTGACTGAATTTCCCGATGTTGACCCGTCGATGACGGCGATTATGCCGCCGTATACCGCGATGATGAATGATTATGTGCGCCGCGAACTTGGTTATGAGACTGATGTCGAATACAAGATTCTGAGCTTCGAAGTCAACCGGTCGTGGGAATATGAACGCGGCGAATTCCCCGACACGAGTGAAGCACTGCGCAGCGCCCTTGCCCGCAATCCGTTCATGAAAGTGTTCGTCGCGCAGGGATATTACGACCTCGCGACACCATTCTTCGCCGCGGAGTACACCATCAATCATGCCGGTATCGACCCGTCATTGCTCGACAACATCCATTTCGATTATTATGAAGCTGGGCACATGTTGTATCTCGATGTGACCTCGTTGAAGAAATTCAAAGCCGATGTCGCCGAATTTTTGAGCACGTCATCCAATATTGAATGACGTATCTTGGGGGTTCATCATCGTTTCATGTCAGTTGAACAGTTACTCTTGGCCCGCCGCTCACCCACCGCAATCGGTGAGCAAATCGCAAACCAACGCAAAATTCGACTTGCAAATTGGGCAAATTTGCGTATACTATCGAAATATAAGTTGGGCGGTTGGCTCAGTTGGCTAGAGCGTCTCGTTGACGTCGAGAAGGTCACAGGTTCGAGTCCTGTACCGCCCATTCATCAACATTACAAGCCAGCTATCGAGCTGGTTTTATGTTGTATGCGCACGTTAAGCATACAATACAAAACACCCGGTCGAGCTGACCGGGCGTTTAGATGTTTATTTATGTTGCGTGGCGTGCCCGTTGATTAATTGACATATTCCAGCGAAATATCTGACGTGACCTCAATTTCAGGTTGCGTTTCGTGGCTGGTTTCACTATGTTGAGATTTGCTGCCAAGAGCTAAAAATGCCCCTGTAATCAGCGTGGCAGGAATTGAAATTACGAACCAAATAAGCAAGATTGTGAGCAGCATGACAATTTTTCCACAATTCTAAATCAACTAAGTTAAGGTTATCAAAAATTTGTGAATCTGCAAACAGGACTTAAGTAATGATTGAGGCGACTCTCATAAACCATTCACAATTTTATTTTTAATTAACACAAATATGACACATTTCCCCACTATCGCTTACGATCCGCTTTGTGTGAGCGCATTCGTGTCAACATAAATCTTCTCGCCGGAGAATTTCTCGGCAGCTGCGTCCCATGGAAAATAAATCATGATGGTGGTTTCGATACGCTGCCCCACGCCCTGCACGCCTTGCCATTCGCCCGTGAAGGTCGCGGTCATATTGGCAACTTCAAAGACACCTTGTGGCCCGATGACGATGTCTTGCAAATCAAAATCGACATCGGGAAAAGCGCTGAGGAGCGTCGTATAAAATGTCCGTGCCCCCTCATGACCTTCCCATCGCAGATCTGTGCCGACGATTTCATAGACACAATCTTGCGAGAGAGTCGCGATTAACCCGTCGAGGTCGCGGGCATCTTCGGCCTTTGAATGGGCAACCCACAAGGCGCGAATAGCGTCGTATAATTCCGGTGTGATATTGAGTTTAAGACGGTCGCGAACATCGCGTGGTTGAGTCATCTTGCATCTCCACTCCCCTAAAATTAAGTGAGCGAGAGTATAACGTATTTTTCACGGAACTTTCATTTGTGTTTTGTAACAAGATGTGCTATCCTGCTATCATCCGTTAATCTAGTTGAAAGGAGGTGGTCTGATAATGTTAGGTCATAAGGGGGTATCCCCGAACTAACACTCACCTCCAACAGGTGGGTGTGCTCAAAATAGGGGACACCCCCGACCGGAAAGACTGTTTCGACAGTCGGCGACTGCGGCTAAACCCCGCAGTCGTTTTTGTTTTTTCGTAACTGCTCAGGCCATCAGTTTGCAAGTGAAAAACAAGAAGATTCAACCTAATTGGGACACTACTCATCACCCTGCAACAATTTAAGCCAACGTTCACGATACGTTGTATCGCGATCAGCGACTTCGGGGGCAACTTGCGACGCCTCGTTGATGAAGTGCTCGCGTCCACGTCCCATTTCTTGTCCACGACGGGTGTGCATATCGAGCGCGTAATCCGGGATTTTGGGGCGCAGGCCTTCTTGTTCAACAGCCGTCATCATCCAATTGAGCAATTCGTCCGCGCCGCGTTCTTTCTCGCTGCGGCATAAGATACGCACAGCCTGTATCGCGAACAGATAGCGGTCGCCGCGTGGTCGTGGGAAGCGGCTGTGCATCTCGAAGAGTGTGTTGATGAGCAGGGGCGCATTGACATTGCCGAAGCCGACATCTTCCACTGAAATGACCTGCAAACGTTGCCACATAAAGGCTTCGAGTTCCGCGCTTGTCAACATCATTTCGTAAGCTAACAAGGCTGCGTTTTCGGTATTGCCGCGTCGGATTTCTTTTTGCAAGGCGGAGATAACCTCATCGGCGGGCAGGTCATGCACCGTGCGGACTCGTGTCCATGGATCTTGTTGATAATGTGGTACGGTCATATTGTAATCTCTCGTCTCAATTCGTAGGGGCGATGCGTCGCGTCGCCCCTACGACGGCGCGTGTTGTGTGTTAATCCTGTCCCGGACTGATGACCATGCGTTTGAGATCGCCGAGTTCTTTGCTGAATTGCGCCACGAATTGCCGCCGCTTGAGCAATTCGCTGCCGCGTATTCGCAAGGCGACGAGAACGAGCGCACCAATCGCGGCGACTTGCGGCATCAGCAGCAAAATATCCGGCGGTAAAAAGCTAACCGTCTCCGAATTTTGCAGGTCAAGGGAGAGCGCCTCGGAAAAGCCGAAGAACAACGATGTGAAGAAGGCCGGTAATGGACGCTCCAAGGCAAACAATGAAATCGTGAGCGCAATCCAACCGCGTCCGGCGGTCATGTTCTCCAAGAATTGGCTCAAGATTCCCAACGAGAAAAATGACCCAGCGAACCCGGCCAACATCCCGCTCAAGGTGAGCGCGAAGATTTGCACACGGGTGACATTGATACCGGCAGTTTCGGCGGCTTCTTTGTTTTCACCGACAGCGCGGATGTGTCGCCCGAATTGTGTTTTGCGCAACAGCACCCATATCGCCACAACCATCATCCAACTGATGTAGACGATGCCATTGTAGCCGCTGATGAGTTCACCGATGAATGGCAAATCTTTGATGATCGGGAGATCGTAAGTTGGCAGACCGCGTATGCTAGGGTCTGCGAGCGTGCCAAAAACACCGAATTCGGTGCGCATGAAGAACACAGTCGCATTCGCCACAAACAAATTGAGCGCAAGCGCCAGAATAATCAAATTGACGCGAATTTGCAGATACAAAATCGCGAAGATCAAACCGAGCACCCCCCCGGCAATCGTCGCCGCGAGGACGCCGACCGCCGGGTCGAGGTCACGTTGAAACAGGACTGCGACGGCGATGAATGAACCGAGCAGCATCTTGCCTTCAATCGCGAGATTGAGCACACCAGCGCGGCTCGCGATGAGTGCGGCCAATGAACCAAGCACGAACGGCGTCGAAAGCCGGATACCACTCTGTATCACATTCGTCGGCAGGGCGACAAAAACCAGTATCGTCAGAATGACCCCGCCGATGAGAAGAGTACGTCGCAAATCGTCTTGATACTTCACCATCAACTCAAGCATGATTACCCACTTTCTACCGGCACAGCGTCATCAGATGTTTGCGTCATTGCATCCGGCGCGATACGATGGCGAATGCGCGACATCGTTTCGCGGAAGAAATTTTCCATCGCGCTGAATAAGATGATGAGCGCGATGATGATACCGCCGAGTTGGCGCGGCAGGTCACCAAATTGCAAATTGATCGCGCCTTGTTGCAAACCGGCGAAGAACATTGCCACAAGCACGATTCCGGCGATTGACTCACGAGCCAGAATAGCGACCAACACCCCATCAAAACCGGTGCCGCTCGAGGCAAAGCCGTCAACGATACGCCGCTCAACACCGAGTATCATAATCGCCCCGGCAAGGCCACTCAACGCACCACTGATGAGCATCGCCCGCAGCGCTGCTTTTTCCGTCGCGATACCGCTGAAGCGCGCGAACAGGCTCGACCCACTTGTCATGCGTTGTTCATAACCCGATGTCGAACGCCACAGATAAAACCAGATGACAAAAGCCGCAATGAGCGCGATGATAATCCCGACGCCGGTGCGTGACCCCCTGAACCATTCGATTTCTGAAAACAAGCCCCGTGTGAATGGCACCAACCACGCCGAATCATCAATAGCGCGGGTGCGGGCAATGTTGTTGAAGTCGGCCCGCAACGGGAAGTTAATCATGTAGCCAACGAATTGCACAGCAATTGCGTTCAAAATAATCGTGCTGATGAGAACGTTGACATTCAGCTTAACCTTGAGGAAGCCAGCGAACCATGAATAAATCGCGCCAACAATCATCGCCGCGCTGATGGCAAGTGTAGGGACGACGATGTGCATCACCGTGCGCATCACGCTTGAGGCAGCCTCGAAGTCTGCAACGCCGGTTGCCGCATAAATTTGATCGGGAATCCAATAACCGAGAAACCCAGCCATCAACGCACCGAGCACCAATTGACCGTCCATGCCGATGCTGAACATCCCGGCTTTGAAAGCAATCGTCGCCGCAAGCGCCGTCAGAATCAAAGGCGTCGCTTTTTCGAGCACAATCGCCATGCCATGACCGCGTTCACCATAAAATGGCGCGAAGTGGGTTTCGAGTTCGCCATCATCGTTTTCGGCTTCGACAATCAATAAATCGTCGAAGGTCTCGCAACCGCGTGAGCCGAAGCCTTCGCAAAAAAGTTGATCGTAAACTTGTATCGGATTCGCCCCGGCGAGGAAGACGAAGAAACTCCCCACGACGAGGCCGAGTAACACCGCGAATAGCGGAATAGCAGCATGTCCACCGACAATTTGCAATCGTTTTAACATGATGTGCGCCCTATTCTTTTTTGTCCAAAGTGCCGCCCGCCATCAAAATACCAAGGTCTTCTTCAGTGGCATCTGCGGCGTCCAACACGGCCATGATGCGTCCTTCAAAGATGACAGCGATGCGGTCACTGAGCGACATGATTTCTTCAAGTTCGACCGATACGAGCAATATCGCAGCCCCGCCGTCGCGTTCTTCGACGAGCGTCTTATGCACAAATTCGATACTGCCGACATCGACGCCGCGAGTCGGTTGGTTGGCGATGATGAATTTCGGTTCACCTTCGAGTTCGCGAGCAAGGACGACCTTTTGCAGATTGCCACCAGAGAGCGTCTTGATTTCTTCGCCGACCCGCGCTGATGCAATTTGATATTTTTTAGCGAGTCGCGCCGCGAGTTCGCGCATCGGTTGAAAATTCAAAATGCCATAGGATGAGAACGGTGGTTTTTGATAACTCGTGACGATCACATTTTCGTCGAGATTGGTTTGCAAATTGAGACCCATCGTCATCCGATCTTCGGGGATGTGGGCCATGCCTTCGGTGCGACGTGTGCGCACATTCACATCGGTGATGTCGTGGTCAAGCAGCATGATGCGCCCACCATCAACCGGGCGCAGACCGGCAATCGCTTCGATGAGTTCTGTTTGCCCGTTGCCGCTCACCCCAGCGATGCCGAAGATTTCTCCAGCGCGGACATCGAAGCTGACTCCAAACACCGCCGGAACACCGCCCATACCCGCCACGAGCAAATTCTCAACTTTGAGCACGACATCGCCCGGTGTGGCCGGTTGCTTCTCGACTTGCAAGATGACTTCACGCCCGACCATCATATTCGCCATATCACGAATCGTCACATCGGCGACATCGTGCGTGCCAATCATCTTGCCGCGCCGCATGACGCTCACACGGTCGGCCACTTCTTTGACTTCGAGCAATTTGTGCGTGATCAAAATTACAGCACGACCATCATCGGCCAAACGACGGATGACGTTATACAATTCGTGGACTTCTTGTGGTGTCAACACGGCGGTCGGCTCATCGAGAATCAAAATACGAGCATCGCGTTGGAGCGTTTTCAAGATTTCAACACGCTGCTGCATCCCGACGGAAAGTTCACTGACACGCGCATTGGGGTCAACCGGGAGACCAAAATTTTGCGCCAATTCGCGCACAATCTCGGCTTCTGATTTCCCATTGATGAAGCCGAATTGATTCGGTTCGATGCCAAGCATAATATTTTCGGCGACGGTGAAGGACGGTACAAGTTTGAAATGTTGGTGTACCATGCCGATTCCGAGTCGGATGGCGTGGTCAGGGTGTGAAATACGCACCGGTTCGCCATACACATAAATCTCGGCGTGGTCAGGATGTACTAAGCCATACAGCATATTCATTAGGGTCGTTTTACCCGCGCCATTTTCACCAACCAGCGCGTGGACTTCACCTTGCCGCACCTCAAAGTCGACATCATTGGCAGCAAGCACATTGGACGAGGCGAAATATTTACGAACATGCCGCATCTCAACGGCGAGTGTTTCTTCCATGAAATGATCCCGGAGGTATTGATGATACGTTGGGGCACGACGTGCTGTACCCCAACGATTTCAATTTATCGAGAATTCAAAAGCTGCGATTAGTCGCCACTGTCGAATTCTTCAAACAACACGTTGGTCACAACGATGTCGCCAGAGAGAATGCCCTCACGCGCTTCAGCAATGGCTTCGCGCACGGCGGGTAATTTCTCAACCAAATCTTCGGGGCCATTTTCATCAAATGTGCGCGAGCAAATGCCATCGTCCCAACTCAAACCAGCGAACCCCTCGGCAAGACCGACATTTGTGGTGCCCGGTGTGTAGGTATCATTAACCATCGATTCGACAAAACTGAAGACGGCGTTGTCAACACGTTTCATCGCGGAGACGATAACCGTGCCGGGGAAGGTGTCATCCTGATTGCTATCGACGCCGATGGCAAAATTGCCGGTTTCGTTGGCCGCTTCGAGGACGCCTTCACCACTACGACCGGCAACTTGGAAGAGAATGTCTGCACCGTCGGCGTACATACTAAGTGCGAGTTCTTTAGCGCGTACCGGGTCGGAGAATGGATTCGAACCGCCGACATAACTGCGCAACACGGTGCAGTCCGGACAAACCGAGAGCACACCTTCTTCGTAGCCTTGAATAAAGAGATTGATACCGGGGAAGTCGCCACCGCCGACCGCACCAACGATGCCCGTGCGCGACAGCATACCAGCAGCAATACCGGCGAGGTAGCTGTTTTCGTGTGTCAAGATATTGAACAGGGCAAGGTTGTCGACATCAGGGATTTCGGTGAAGAATGTTTCTTGAGCGGCGAATTTTTGGTCGGGGAATTCCTCAACAATTTCGCTGATGATTGATTCGTCAACAGCAATCGTAATCACGAGGTCGGGTTCGTCTTGCACGGCGCGACGCACTGCGGCATCATGCTCTTGCACACCGGCAGTCTCGATAATCGTGCCTTCGACGCCAAGTTCGGCAATCGCTCGTTCTGCGCCGGCAGCCGCCGAGTCAATGAATGAGCGGTCGCCGCGGGCATTCGGCAAAATGATAGCGAACGAGACATCGCTGTTGTCTTGCGGTTCGACATCGGAAGACACATCGACACTGCAATCGGAGCCATCATCTTGCGCATGAACCATGCCGACTGAGATGATAGCACCCATAGCAATCACCAGCAAAAGGACGATTTGTTTGTGTGAAATCTTCAACATAAAGAACTCCTCTTAATCTATATGTGGTGCAGAACGATTTATTTTTACACCATGAGTATGACGCATTACGGATAAATTGCAACAAAATTGTCAACATTCATTTTCCTCGTGTGGTTATTTGCCGTGAGTCATAGGGCGAAACAAGCTAAAACGCCATCAGAATCTTTTGTTCTGTCTCGTTCGAGGGGATTCGCCCCATCGCCATCTTTCACCTGTGCAACCTGCCCTATTCGGTGCAAACAGCACCTCGTATAATAGACATACCCGGTCGATATGCCGGGCGATTTTTTGTTGGAGGGAAGCTCGATTTCACGATGAGTGTGCCGCACGATACCGAACCCCGTCGTCCGTATGACCAACCGCTTGCACGACCGACTGAATCATACACGCCGTCGTCTGTGCGCCCGGTTCAAGCGATTGATGCGTTTGGCGAACCCCTTGACAGCCGGAATTTCATCGACCCGGAAGCCGGAGGAGATTCCAGCGGGCCCGGTTGTGGATTCATGTTCGTCATTGGGTTATTGATTTTCGGACTCGGCGCGATCATTATCGTGCTTGGTGGCGCGGCAGGATGGGCGTCGGGGCAGCGCATCGCCAACACCAACGGCACGGCCACGCGCATGGCAGACATCAGCATCCAATGTGGGCAAATGCCACAAGATGTCGCCAATACCAATCCCGTCTTGCTCGAAGCACGCATCACATATTTGGCCACATTGACGCCGGGTGTGCCATGTCTTGTCGAAGTCGGCCCAACCGCGACGGCGCTGTTCATCAATAATCAACCGACTGCGACACCGACTGTCACCAATACACCAATCAACACACCGACCACCGAACTCGAAATCACAACGGAACCGCTTTCCGCGCCGACGGAAGTACCGACAGTGCCGTCGGGCGGTTTCAGCAATATCGACTTGAACGCAGAACTTGAGTCTGCACGGGTAGCCATTTCGGTGCGTGATTGGCAAAATGCTATCGACACGCTCGATGTTATCATGGCATTGGACAGCAACTTTCAGCCCGGCGAGGTGCGGCGCTTGATGTCGCAGGCGCTCAATTCGTATGCGTTGGAATTGTATCGCAGTGGTGAATTGGCGCAGGCGATTTTGCTCACCAATCGAGCAGAAGAATTTGGCCCGTTGGCCGAGGGTCTCAATTTTGAGCGCCTCGTTGCCACACGCTATCTCGACGCACTCAACACCATTGGCACCGACTTCGGACGAGCGATACAGGCGCTCAACGCTGTCCGCGAACTTGCGCCCAATTATCGTGGTGGCGAGGTTGAGCGCTTGTTATTTGAACAATACGTCGCCTTCGGTGACGCCTACACAGCCGAGTCGAATCATTGTAGTGCGCAGCAGCAATATCAAAATGCCCTCAATATACGCAATGATGTCGGTGTCGCACAAAAGCTTGCCAGCGCCACCACATTCTGCGAAAACCCGACCCCGATACCGGCATTCGTCGGTACAGCAGACCCCAACGCGCCGCTATTGACGCCGATCCCGCCGGGTCAAATTGCACCAGTTGGTGTGCCGGATGGGTAAGAAATTTTCTTTCTCATGCGTCCCTAATTAGAGGCTAATTTGTATTTTAACCGACAGGATTATTGTTACGCTAGTGAGCGAATCTGGTTGGGTTGTGTGGTTTCCTCCAAGTGGTGCGAGATGTGCTGTTTCAAATAAAATCCAGATTCGCGGGCAGGTTGGGTCTAGTATCCCACAAGCCCTTCCCTCTAACAAACCGCTCGGGTGCCCCCCCTCACACCGAGCGGTTTGTTTTTAATTCGACAAGTGGTGTACCCACATTTGAAAATATCGAAATAGCGCTATAATTAGCAATTATGCGAACCAGACACCATCTTCCCAAATTGCTCTTTTTGCTATTGCTCGCTTTAATCGCCTGTGAGCCGTTGGCGCTCAACCCAACTGCGCAGGTCATCATCGTCTCACCCCAAGCGACCGCGACCCCGCTGCCGACGGCCACACGACCGGCGACTCGCACACCATTCCCGACGAATACACCGACAGAAGCGCCGTCACCAACCCCGCCGTTGTGTCCGTCCGACAGTGGCGAGGTGATTCGCGTCAACGACTTTGTGAGCGAGGTCGCACGCGGAGAGAATTTGCGTTACCGTGTTTATCTGCCGCCGTGTTATGTCGAATCACAAGCGCGGTATCCGGTCACGATTTTGCTACATGGTGCTGGTTCGACAGAAGCACATTGGGACGATCTCGGCGTTGACGAAGCGATGGATCAAGGGTTGCGGCTGAATGCACTCGCACCGACGATTATTGTCATGCCGTTTATGGGGTCAATCGGCAACCGCAATGTCTTCCCGCCCGACCCATCGTATGAACAAGTCATTCTCGACGAATTGCTCCCGGCGATTGAACGCGACTTTTGCACATGGAACGACCGCGACCATCGCGCCATCGGGGGCATTTCTCGCGGCGGATTTTGGGCGTATAGCATCGGCTTGCGTCATCCCGACGTTTTCGGCGCAATTGGCGGACACAGCGCTTTCTTCGATCCTGATAACGCCCCCCCCGCGAACAACCCGCTTGATCTGGCGTTGAATTCGTCCTTCCTCGATGTGGCCGAGTTGCGCTTGTATCTCGACAATGCTGCCGCCGAATTTGTCGGCCCGAATCAAGAGCTTTTTTCGAGCCGGTTGAGTTCACGCGGCATCCCACACACGTATGTCATCAACCCGATTGGCGATCATAACGATCAATATTGGTCATCGCATATCAGCGAATATTTGACATTTTACACTCGCGAGTGGCCGAAAAATGTCAGCGAACTGCCTTCGTGCCTTGAGCCAAGTCCGTGATGACGTGTTCATGATTTGCGCGGCGGCTTCGCGTTGAATGGCTTTATTGCTCCACCATCTCGGCCAATGCTGCAAAATCGACGACCGGTCGCTGTGGCATGAAATCATAATAGACATGATATGGGCCGATAGTTGTCTCTTGATACGTCACGCCCTGTTGCGCAAATTCAGCTTCAAGCAAGCGGCTCAATTGTGGCACGTTGTTGGTCGTGATGTAAGCAATGCTGTCGGCATTTGCTGCTGCATCGGCATAAGCGGGGAAGCGATTCGTGTCCGGCTCATATTGCAGCGACGACTTCGCCGGAAGTGTCGGGTCGAATTGCAACCGTTCCTCGCTCAAAAATGTCAGACGAAATGCAACCCAATAACTTGTATAACCGTATGCGATGTTGTGCGCATCGAGAAATGCAATCAATTCATCGTCAAAAGTATTCGTGATATGCGATTCTTCGGTGAATTGTGTCGTTAATTGCTTGTCGGATGTCGCTGCCGCATATTGCCCGATAGCATAATAACCAATCACGACCGCGACTACACCATAAACGAGCCACAGCCGGTTTGACGCTCGGCGCAAACTCTCAGCAAATGTGCCGAGAACGATTCCCAATGGCAAGGCGAGCGGCAGAAAATAGCGCCCGGTTGCGTCTGCGCCAAAACTCGACGCGACGAAGATGATGCAGAATAATCCTATCATCGCCAACACAAAACCGCGTGCGTCCGGCCTGAGCATACTCTCGCCGCGTGCCATGCGATACAGCGCGATGATGTAAATCGCCAGAATAACGAGACCAACCGGCAGCAGAAAAAATTGTGTCCCCTCCCACGGGAAGCGCATCCCAATCGTCGTTGGCAGCCCAATCAACATGAGGCCAACGGCGCGTTGCCAAAGCGGGACACTTACGCCGCCAAATTCGCCGCTTTCCACCGAGGCGAGATAAACATCACGCGCCGCGCCATCGTTGTTGAGGTCGAATATCCACCATGGACTGCTGAATGCGATGAAAAATGCAGCGCCGAGTACATAATATGGAATCTGTCGCTGCGCTGCGCGACGCAAGCCCAACAAGCCGACCGGGAGTAAATACGCGATGATGAGGCCATTCGTCCACCAACCGAGACCGGCGACCGCGCCTAACAACGCCCAGCGCCAACGCGACTGTTCGTGACCATGTGTGACCTCGTATCCCAGCAATATCAAGACATTGCCGAACAGCATGACCTCGTTGTAACCGCCGAGAGTCGCAGTTGTGTAGAGGGTGACGACTGTCGGGGGAATGGCGAGTGCTAACGCTGCGATACTCGCGATGAACACACGTCCAGAAAGCCGCCATGCCGCAGCGAATCCAGTGGCGACAACCAGCAGATATAACACGCTTTGGACAATGCGAATCGTAAGCACGGACTCGCCGAAGATGCTGAAGCCCCCGGCGACGAGAAAGGCATCAAGGCTGCCCATGTATGCCTGCCCATAGAAAAAAGTCGGTCTCGCGCCTTGTAGAATATGCCGTGCCATCAACCCGATGACGGCTTCGTCGGAGTGAAATGTGACTACATCCGCAACGAGCAAAGCGACACGTCCAACAAGGGCAACGCCCACGATAATAACGAGTATGTTCCAAGGAAAGCGTTGTTCGGTAATGTTGTCGGCGGTCATGAACATCTTATGAAATCAGTTGCGCCTCGGTTTCATCGACAAGTTGTGAAAGCCAATCGCGATATATTGTGCCACCTGTGCCGATGGGATTGTCCACTTTCTCGAAGATATAGGTCGTTGTATATTGCAGGTGCAACTGCCGGAATTTGCCGAGCGCTCGCAGGCATTCGTTGTAAGCATCGGTCAACGATGCCTGACGCACATCTTGCACATAAGCGCGAATCGTCGAGGCTTCAAGACTCGTCAAAAATTCGCGATGCGGTTTCGGCATATAACGACGCATAACGCGCAGATGTTGTGTCAAGCCGGACTGCTCATGTTCGAGTCCGAAGGCGGTTACCAATGCGGGGACAATCGAACTTTGCGCACCGGTTTGCCCGCGAAATGATTGCGGCTGTCCGTCATATTCGGCGACGCCTTCATAGACGACATCGTTGAAACCGAAGATATAGGGGCGCACGATGCGATAATACACATCGGGGTCACAGGCTTCCGGCATTCGAGAGAATGTTTTGTGCATCGCGCCAATGCTTTCGGCAATCTTATGGAGCGCCGCTTCAAGTTGGGGCATATCACGCGAGGCGGCAGCATCCATCGCTTGCGGTAGATGCGTCAACGCCTGCGCCGCCCGCGCCTCGATGTCCACATGCACGAGGATGAACCATTGCTCATCGCGATTGCCGAGAAATTGCTGAATCAACTCGATATTGCCGAGCGCGATGTCGCCGTCGGGATTGATGCGTCGCCAATTCGTGAGCACATACCCCGAATACGATAGAATCGGTGGGCGTTCGACGAGCTGCGCCAATTGGTGCAACGGCACGGCGACTCCCGCGGGGATGTGTTGTGCGGGTTCTTCGTCGGTGGCATAGACATAACTGCTGGCAAAATACGAATAGATTTGCATCAAGCGCTCGACGATGCGAAAGTCCAGCGCGTCGTCACTATTGCGCAATGATGACAGGTCATAAAGCGGCAAGTCATCGAGTGTCGGGCGCAGTTGATGACTCGCCAGCAGCGTCGGTAATTCACCGGCGAGCTGTTCGATGTGCTCAAGTATTTCGTAGCTGATAAAGTTATCCAATCCGTTGACATCGCGCAGCGCAGTCAACGGGTCAGGATTGAGGAGGAAACCTCTATCCGGCCAGACATTCCAGCAAGTTTGTTGCATCATCAACTCCCAAATTTAAGAAATATTGTTGCTTTGATTATAAACCGAATGGGGGGATTTGTGCGGTAAG
>RFIA01000353.1 GCA_003695675.1 Chloroflexota bacterium | reverse complement strand
CCGCGCGTAGACACTGCGGTTTGATCGCTGCTTAAATGATCGCGGATAGATAAAACTTACGCGCCATCAGCTTACACATCGGCTTCGGCAGCGGGGGTCGCCGTCGGTCGCACGCCACCGAAGGCTTGACATTCGCGCAACAAATCTTCAAAGTCGCTGTATAAATTGGCCTGTTCATTCTCGCGGGCGATACGATACCCTGTATTGAGGTAATTGACGGCTGCCGGGCAATTGCCGAGACTGAGTTGGGCTTGCCCCGCCCACCAAAAATGAATCGGATTGGTTGTGCCGAGTTCAATCGCTTTGTCTAACGAATCGGCGGCGAGTGCATATTGTTCGAGGCCGATCTGAATGCGCCCCAAATAATAATTACAAGCGATGCTGTCCGGGTTGGCCGCCACACAACGCGACGCGAAGTCCGACGCTTGGTTCGGGTCGCCCTTGCCGCTATATTGAAAGACACTCATCCAGAACAACGCCTCCGCATTTTCTGGATTGAGTTCGATGACATTGGTCAATGTCGCTATCGCATCGTCGATATTTTGCAAACTGAACTCAATACGAGCGAGGTCAATCGCTGGGTACGAGATGTGTGGCGCAAGTTCATAGGCCGTCAGATAATCTTCGCGTGCGCCCTCAAAATCAAATTGCGCTGTCTGTCGAATCAAGCCGCGCACACGATAGGCTTCAAAACTGTCGGGGTCGATCTCAAGCGCTTGTTCCACAGTTTGCAAAGCGCGGTCGGGTTGCCCGGCGTCGAGATAGGCTTCGGCGAGAAAAGCTAACGCACGCGGATTTTGCGGGTCGAGTTCAAGCGCGTGTTGCGCACTCGCTATCGCTTCGCCGGCGTGCCCATTCCAATCGAGCGCCATCGCCCGAATCGCCCACGCATCCGACGAAAAAGGATCCGCTGTCACAGTACGTTCGGCAGCATCAAGCGCAGCATCAAGCTGCCCATTCATAATCAGGCCGAGTGTCCACCGATAATGCACAAGAACATCATTCGGGGCGAGGTTGGTAATCGACGCATAGTCCGCCACCGCTTCTTGCATCGCGCCGCGTTGCCATGCGTCATTGGCAATAGCAATGCGTTCTGCTGGGTCTTGTGTCGGCAACGGAGTCGGCGCAATAGCTGTGGCGATTCCGCTTTGCGCATCTGCGACAATATCGGCGACAAAATCTTGCACTGGCGGGCCGAGCGTGTCACGATTTTGATATACTTGCAGGCCACCATATACGAGCAATGGCGTCAGAATCCATAACCACAATCGTCGCAACGAGATGATGCTGCGCTTGTGGCCTTTGGTATACCGCTTTGGCGTCCGCAATTGCATGACTTATTCCCCCAAGATTAGACCCCACCAATTGGCGTTGGCGGGATCGGCGTCGGCGGAATCGGTGTCGGCAGCGCCTGTCCCGCATAAGCCGGGCACGTCCCCGTCACCAAACGCAGCCCTTCGCGAATATTGCTGATGACGGCTTCGTTGTCTGCCAATTGTTCGGCCATTGGCAACGACTCTTGGAGCAGTTCCCACGCCTCATCGCAATCGTTGAGGTAAAAGTGCGCCAATCCGCGCAAATAGAAACATTGCACTTCTGTCGAGCCATTGGCCGCGCACGCCTCAAAATTTTCGATTGCGCCTTCATAATTACGGCGGCGGAAGTTCGACATGCCGAGTTGTCGATAGGCTTCGGCATACGTTTCGTCGATGTCGAGCGCGTCGCGGCAGTAACCCTCGGCCTGTGAATCGAGGCCAACGCGCGAATACGCCTCGCACAAGCGTAGATAGGCTTTGGCATTGCGCGGTTCGAGCGACAAAATGCGCTCATACGTCGCGATGGCGAGTTCTTCTTCATTCGAGACGAGATATTGCAGCGCGAGTTCAAAATATGGCCCGACCAAATTCGGATTAATCGATACAGCTTCTTCAAGTTGGTTGATGGCTTCTTCGCGTTCGCCGACAAAAATGAGTGTATAGGCATAACTGCGCCGCGCATCGACATCAAGTGGGTCAAGCTCAACAGCTTGTGCGCCATAATTGACGCCCTGCTGAAAGCGCCCAATATCGGTATATGCCGGTGCAAGCGCCGCATAAAGCGGGCCATAATTGCTGTCCACTTCTAATCCCGACACTCCAACGGGAATCGCATTGGCGGCATCGCCATTGAGCCACATCGCTCGTGTCTTCAACGCATAACCGCGTGGGTCATTTCGGTCGGCCTCAATTGCCCGGTCACCGATAGCAATGGCCTCTTCAACCCGGTCAAGCTCAAGCAGCATCCGGCCATATTCATATAAATAATTGACATTATTCGGTTGTTGTTGAATCGCTTGTTCAAAATAACCAATAGCCGTTTCGATGTCACCGGCCAAAAAATATTCGTAACCTTCTGTTGCCAACGTGCTTGCAAACGGTGTCGGGGTTGGCGCCATACCGACAGCGTCTAAGGCGGTCAATTGTAAGCGGTCAAATTGCACATAGACGAAGACGAGCAACCCGCCCAGCAAAATACCAAACAAAAAGAGGGATTTCCCACCACCGCCGCGTCGTCGCCGACTACCAAAGAACGGTTGTGAATAATCTCGCTTAATTTGCATATACCAATACCTCATCAAATATATTGCAAGACAAACAAACCGGTAGAAAGTCCACCGGCTGCTGTGTCGCATTGAAGGGTATATGAGGCTGTCTTGGCTGTCAAGTTAGTGAGTCATGAATATTTTGCCGCTCGAAGGCAGTTGCTCAGGTCATCAATTTGCGAAAAGAAAGCAAAAAGATTCAACGTAGGGTATCAGGGTATCAGCGCAACTACTCAGATGACAGGTTTGCAGAGAGAAAAGCAAAAAGATTTAACGCAGAGAATATTCATGATTTTCTCGGTGTTCTTCGCATCTTGGCGGTTCAGTAACTTTTCCTTCTGCTTGATGCGCCTGTGTATGTTGGGTAGTTGCAGAAAACGTTTGTATTATCGCGGTGTTCCTCGCCGGATGTATGCACGCATCGCATCGACCGGCCATTCATCTTCCCACGCTGCGTTGAAATAGGGCGGCTCAATTTGATCGACCCACCACGTCACGCCGATGTCATCCATTATACTCACATCGCCCGTGCCGGGTGTCGCCATAAACGCCACATCATACGGCGCGGTATTTCGGCGTTGGGCATCAATCAATGCGATGATGTCGCGCATAGCCTCGTGCGGGTCGTAGCCATTTGGCACAATCGGAATCACGCCGTCCCATCGTGCCGCACGGCGAAACGGCGCTTTGTTCGGCCACACACCGGCAATCCATATCGGGATGCGTGGTTGTTGTAGCGCGGTGGGTCGGAAGATGGTGTCGCGCACTTGATAATGCGCACCATCGAAATTGAAACGCTCCCCCGACCACAATCCATCGAGGATGGCGAGTGCCTCATCGAACATTTGCGCTCGCCTTTTGATGTCGGTTTCTTCGCCGAAATTACCCCACTCATAAGGCGATGTCGTGCCGAGTCCCGCGCCGAAAATCAAGCGTCCGTTCGACAGATGGTCGAGCGTTACCGTTTCGCGGGCGAGTTTCCACGGGCGACGACGCGCCACCGGCGTGACCATCGCGCCGAGACGAATCGTCGTCGTGCGCAGCGTTATCGCGGTGAGCGCAATCCACGGATCAATGACATCTTGTACAACCCGCCGGTTGATATGATCCCAAATGAAGAAGCCATCCCAACCGGCGGCTTCAGCTTCTTGCGCCATCGTCGTCAATAAATCGAGATCGCTGAATGCGCCGAAGTTCGGGAGCGACATGCCAAATTTCATGAGCGAGTCCTTAACAGGAGGCAAAAGATCAACGCAAAAGCGTTAAGATGTAAAGTAAAAATCTTGGCAGTTCAAATTTCTTTCGATACGACCATCAAATCATAGATAGGATTTAGTGTGCTATATCTCAACGGATTTACTCAGATGACGCTAGCAAATCCCAATAATGGATCCACGCAGCGATGCCTTCATACAAACGATTGATGCGAAAGAACTCATTCGGCGCGTGAAAATCTTCATCGGCAGTCGAGAACGAAAAGAAGATCGTATCGATTCCAAGATATTGCTTGAAATACGTCGCGAGTGGCAGCGTCCCGCCCATGCGCACCATCAACGGGGGTTGCTCATAAACAGCCTTCAACGCCTGCTCAGCAACGATGAGACCGATGTGCCCCGGCGTCACTTGATAAGGCGCGACGCCATGAAACCCCGGCTCAAATTCGATACGAGTCCCCGGCGGTAGATGCGTCTCAAGATGTTTGATGACCTTCGCTCGAATATCAGCCGGGTCTTGATTCGGGACGAGGCGACAAGTGATCTTGGCGTGTGCCTCCGCCGGGATGACGCTCTTGCTGCCCGGCCCCTGATAACCACCGCCCATGCCATTGAGTTCGAGTGTCGGGCGAATCCACTGCCGTTCGAGCGTCGTGTATGTCGCTTCACCGAAAAGTTCATCCACACCGACTTGTTGCATGTAAGCATCATCGTCGAACGGCAAGTTTTGAATCGCGGCGCGGTCATCGGCAGAGACATCAACCACATCATCGTAGAAGCCAGCAACCGCGACTCGGCCATCAGCATCGTGCAGTGAGGCGATAAGTTGCGCCATCGCGTGCAAGGGATTCATCACCGCGCCGCCATGCCTGCCGGAGTGTAAATCTTTGCTTGGCCCGAATAGTGTAAAGTTGACACCGCTCATCCCACGACTCGAAATCGTAATCGACGGCTCATCGATACGCCACATCGCGCCGTCGGCTGAGAGCACGAAGTCGGCAGCAAATTGCTCAGGATTATCGCGCACGAGTGCCGCGACACCCGGACTGCCGATTTCTTCTTCGCCTTCGATGAGAAATTTGATATTGACCGGCAATTGGCCGACAGTGCGCAAATAGGCTTCTGCCGCTTTGATGGCGATGAACAACGGCCCCTTATCGTCGGATACACCGCGCCCATATAAGCGCCCATCGCGAATTTCAGGTGTGAACGGCGCATTGAGCCATTTGTCGAGTGGGTCAGGCGGTTGGACATCATAATGCCCATAAACGAGGATCGTGGGTTTGCCCGGCGCATTGAGCCATTCGGCATACACGGCAGGATGCCCACTCGTCGCCATCAATCGCACGTCGCTGAGGCCGAGCATCTCAAATTGCGCCGCGACCCAATGCGCCGCTTGTTCGACTCCATCATGATATGTCGGGTCGGTGCTGACACTCGGCAAGCGCACGAACTCAATCAATTCGTTGAGAATGCGTTCGGCATGTTCTTCAATGTAGGCGTGTGGTGTGGCGGTCATTATTTACCTCCGTCGATTGAGAGGACTTGCCCGGTTATCCACCCGGCGTAATCGGACGCAAAGAATAAGACACCATAGGCGATGTCGTCCGGCGAACCGAGTCGTTTGAGCGCGATGCTGTCGATAAGCGCTCTTTGCCCGGCCTCGCCATACGATTGCCACTGCTTTTCGGTCGTGGGATTCGAGCGCACGAAACCCGGCGCGATGTTATTGACGGTGATATTCCACGGGCCGAGTTCATGCGCAAGCTGCCGCGTCAGGCCGATTTGCGCCGCCTTTGCCGACGCATACGCTTGGATCCCGGTCAGGCTGATGCCGAGTCCTGCGCCGCTAGAGATGAAAATTAGACGACCGTATCGCGCCGCTTTCATACCCGGTGCGACAGCCTGCGCAAAATAAAATGCGCCGCGTGTATTGACATGATAGATGACGTCCCATTCTTCAGTCGTGATTTCTTCAAGCGGGCGCCCGACTTGCCCCAACACCCCCCCGGCGACATGAACAACAATATCGACCCGTCCATGCGCTGCCGATGCTTCACCGACAAAGGCGAACACTGCGTCACGATCAATCACATCGACGGTGCGGGCTTCGCAATACCCGCCTGCGTCGAGGCACATCTCGCGTGTTTCATCAAGCTCGTTCGTGATGACATCACACGCCCACACCTGCGCACCGCGCTTCGCAAAAGCGATACTAATCGCCCGTCCGAAGCCATGCGCTGCGCCAGTGACGATGACTGTTTTGCCCGGAAAATCGATATTCATGACGCTCCCCCAAAATCTATTGAATGAAAGTCCCCCGATTATACCCGCTATTTGCCAAATGACATGAATCCATCGCGACTACGCAACGTCGTATTGGCGCGATGGTTATTGACGATGAACACGACAAAGACTATAGTCGCAAGCCTGCTGTGAAATCTTATATATACAATAATTCTTCAACAAGGATTCATCATGGCCAATCCATCTATTGAAAAAGCGGTCGCACATGCTCATGCGCAGCGCGACGAATATATGACGCATTATCATGAGTTGCTACGCATCCCATCGATTAGCACCGACCCAGCGCACAAAGAAGACATCAATCGGTGTGCGGCGTGGCTTGTCGATGAGTTAAAACGTATCGGCTTCAACAATTGTCAAGCGATTCCGTCGGACGGGCATCCGGTCGTCTATGGTGAATGGCTCGAAGCCGGTGACGACAAACCGACCGTGTTGGTTTATGCGCATTATGATGTGCAGCCGGTTGACCCGATTGACCTGTGGGACTCGCCGCCATTCGAGCCAACCGTGCGCGATGGCAAACTCTATGCACGTGGCAGCATCGACGACAAAGCCGGTGTGTGGGTCAACCTCAAAGCCTTCGAGTCGATGTTCGCTGTCGATGGCAAACTGCCGGTCAATATCAAAATTTTATTTGAAGGCGAAGAAGAAACCGGCTCGCCGAATATGCTGCCTTTCGTCCAACAACACAAAGATTTGCTCAAAGCGGATTTATTGCAAATTTCTGACGGCGGTTCGCTGCCCGACCAACCGCTCATCATATACGGCGCACGCGGCATCGTGGACGCCGAAGTGACTGTCACCGGCCCGGTGCGCGATTTGCATTCGGGTGTGTATGGCGGCATCGTGCAGAATCCAGTGCATGTCGCGGGGGACATCATCGCCTCGTTTCATGACGCAAGCGGTCGTATTCAAATCGACGGTTTTTATGACCGTGTGAAGCCCCCTAGCGCCGCCGAACTCAAAGCGCTTGAAGAAAGCCTCAAGATTTTCTTGCCCGATTGGGAGGCCGAGTCCGGCGTCAAAACATGGTGGGGCGAAGCGATGGGCACACTCGGCGAACGAGCAACCATGCTGCCCACGCTCGACGTGAATGGGATATGGGGTGGTTATCAAGGGCCGGGCGTCAAAACCATCATCCCCGGCCAAGTCAAATTCAAAGTCACGATGCGCCTCGTCGCCGACCAAGACCCGAATGAAATTAAAGCGTTATTCACCGCGCATGTGATGCGGTTCGCGTCCGACACTGCGCAAGTCGAGGTTCATGCAAGTCCCGGTTCGTGGCCGGTGACGATGCTGTTCGACAGCCCAGAAGTCGAAGCGATTCACCGCGCTTTTGAAGCGACATGGGGCAAACGCGCCTTGATGGTTCGCACCGGCGGCAGCATCCCGATTATGGGCATGTTCCAACGCGAACTCAATATGCCGATTACGTCGCTTGGCTTCGGCGTCGGCGAGAATTTGCATTCGCCGAATGAATTCTTATGGATTGAGCATTTTTATCGCAACATCGACACAGCGATTCATTTCTACTACAATCTTGGTGAAATAACAAAGTAAGGGCGGCCTGCCGGGTCGCCCTTACGCTTATACATTGGGCGGGGACAATATCATGCGCGAGAACACAGTCAAGACATTGTGGCAAAATGGCGAGGCAGCAATCAACGGCTGGTTGCACATTCCCAGCACATGGTCGGCGGAGGTCATGGCGCATCAGGGATGGGACAGCCTAACGATTGATATGCAGCACGGCATGACGGGTTATCAGACGGCGTTGTATATGCTACAGGCGCTCTCGACGACCGATGTCGTCCCCCTCGTGCGGGTGACATGGAACGAACCCGGTCTCATCGGGCGTATGCTCGACGCCGGAGCGTATGGCGTCATCTGCCCGATGGTCAACACTCGCGAACAATGCGAGGCCTTCGTCGGTGCATGTCGTTATCATCCGATGGGTTATCGCAGTCTCGGCCCGACCCGTGCAAAACTTTACGCCGGTGATGATTACGCCGCTCATGCCAACGAGACCATCAT
>RFIA01000352.1 GCA_003695675.1 Chloroflexota bacterium | reverse complement strand
CAATCGTACCATGCCGGACGGCACTTGGAAAAAAGATTTCTCGCCCGAATGGATTCGCAGCGCGTGCGAGGCGAGCCTGAAACGCTTGCAAACCGATTATATCGACATCTATCTGTATCACACACCACGCGGCGAAATGGCGTTCATCCCGGAAGAATTCGATGTGCTGCGGCAGCTTCAGCAAGAAGGCAAAATCCGACATTACGGTATCTCGGTGGACACCGTTGCCGATGGCATGAAGACTCTTGCATACCCTGACAATGCTGAGGGCATACAGGTCGTCTATAACATTCTCGAACGGGAAGCCGAGCTAGAATTTTTCCCGAAGGCGCGGCAACTCGGCGTCGGCATCATCGCCCGCGTGCCGCTTGCGAGTGGTTTCTTGACCGGCAAATACACGGCGGATGTGACGTTCCCGCCGAATGACCATCGCAGCCGTATCCCGCGTGATGTGATCGAACAGCGTGTCAATCAGGTGGAGAAGCTGCGCGAATTGATTGCGGATGATGACCGCACACTCGCGCAGCTCGCGTTGCAATTCTGCCTCGCACATCCGGCAGTTTCAACAGTGATACCCGGCGCGAAAACACCGGAGCAACTCGCCGACAACGCCCGCGCCGGTGAGTTGCCACCATTGACCGACGACGAACGCAACCGCATCCGTGATCTATTTCCATTGAAGTCATGATGAAGTCATGAGGGTGATTTTCTGATGAAGATTGAACACACGGCCATCAATGTGCCGAATGCAACCGAAACGGTCAAATGGTATTGCGAACATTTGGGTATGAAAATTGTCCGCGAAGTCGGCGGGCGCGATCAAGTATTTTTCATCGCCGATGATTCGGGGCAAGCCTTGATCGAATTTTACACCAATCCCGACGCGCCCGTGCCCGACTACGCTGCGATGCACCCGGTCATATTTCATTTTGCATTCGTGGCCGAGGATATAGAAGCTGAGCGCGAGCGGCTCATCGCAGCCGGGGCGACCGCTGATGGCGAAATCAACAATCTGCCGAATGGCGACCAACTCGCCTTTTTGCGCGACCCATGGGGCGTGACGATTCAATTGGCGAAACGCACGCATTCGATGTTGAAAGGTTGAACCCGAAACCATAAATATAAACCGCAAAGGCGCAAAGGGCGCAAAGAAAATCAATCAATATTTTCTACAATTTTTTGGCGGTTAGATTTGTAGAATTTCAAAAGTATTTGGAAAACGATTTGAACCGCCAAGTCGCCAAGAGCGCCAAGAAAAGCGCGATTCACCAGAAAATGCGGGCATGTAGGGGCGACGCGGCGCGTCGCCCCTACCGAAAACACGCAGCTTATTCATCATCGTACTATCTTTGTGACACCTTTGCGTCCTTTGCGCCTTTGCGGTTTTTTAATTTATTTTTCGGACTCTACAATTTCTATTCATATCGTTCGATGGTGCTGCAACAAATAGCAATTGCAATAACACAGGAAAGGCCATGAAAACGATACGCTGGGGGATGATTGGTGCCGGCGATGTCACCGAAGTCAAAAGCGGCCCCGCTTTCCAAAAAGCGGATCATTCAACGCTCGTTGCGGTCATGCGGCGCAATGGCGAGTTGGCGCAAGATTATGCTGAGCGTCATGGCGTGCCGCGTTGGTATGACGACGCCGATGCCCTCATCAACGACGCCGAAGTCGATGCCGTTTATATCGCGACACCGCCGCATGTCCACAAAGCGTACACACTCAAAGTCGCTGCGGCGGGCAAACCGGTTTATTGCGAGAAGCCAATGGCGCTGACTTTCGCCGAGTGTGAAGCGATGCTCACCGCCTGCAAAGAGGCCGGTGTGCCGTTGTGGGTCGCTTACTATCGTCGCATGTTGCCGCGTTGGGTGAAGATCAAAGAACTCGTCGACTCCGGTATCATCGGCGATATTCGCACCGTGACCATCACCCTACACGAGAAACCGCGCATGTTCCCTGATGATGAGGGTTTGTTGCCATGGCGTGTTTTGCCGGAGATTTCCGGCGGCGGTATTTTGGTGGACAAGGGGACACATACGCTTGATTTTCTCGATTATATTCTCGGCCCGATTGTCGCCGTCAATGGCACGGCGACGAATCAACGCGGTGACTACCCGGCGGAAGATAATGTTGTCGGCAGCTTCATATTCGAGTCCGGTGTGACCGGCGTCGGGTCGTGGTGCTTCACGACCTATTATGAACGCGACCTGACCGAAATCATCGGGTCACACGGCAAGATTGCCTTTGCGTCGTTTAGCTCGCAACCGGTCATCGTCGAAACCGAAGACGGCGTGCAACAATTCGCTATCGATGACCCGGCGCATGTCCATCAACCACTGGTTCAAACTATCGTTGATGAACTGAATGGCGTCGGGGCATGTCCGAGCACCGGCGAGAGTGGCGCACGAACAACGTGGGTTGTCGATCAATTGTTGGCGGGGTATCGTAGCGAATCATGAGTCTCTTCGATCTTTCGGGCAAGAAAGCGCTCGTCACCGGCGGCAGTCGTGGACTCGGTTTCGGCATGGCGCAGGCATTGTTGCAAGCCGGCGCCGATGTCGCTATTGTCGGCCTCAGCGACCGTGTCTATCGTGCTGCGGCGGACTTGCAAGCAATCGGCCCGTGTGTCTTGCCGCTTCAGGCGGATCTCAGCGACCGGTCGCAGGTGCAAGCGATGTTTGACAACGCAGTTGAACAACTCGGCGGTCTCGATATTTTGCTCGTCAATCATGGGGCGCAACGTCGCAACCCGGCGGTCGAGTTTTCGCTTGAAGATTGGGACTTCATCATCGAAGTCAATTTGTCGTCGATGTTCATGCTCAATCAATTGGCTGGGAAAATCATGTTGGCGCAGGGCAAAGGCAAAATCATCAATGTCGCCTCTCTGCTGACGATTACCGGCGGCATCACCGTTCCCGCGTATGCGGCCTCGAAAGGCGGTGTCGGTCAATTGACGAAGGCGCTTTCTAACGAGTGGGCGGGCCATCACATCAATGTCAATGCGATTATTCCCGGTTATATGGCGACGGACATGAACGAAGCGCTCATCAATGACCCGGCACGTAGTACAATGATTCTCAATCGCATCCCCGCCGGTCGTTGGGGCACACCGGATGATGTGAAGGGAGTCGCCGTTTTTCTCGCATCAAGCGCGTCGGATTATGTCAACGGTGTGCTCATCCCGGTTGATGGTGGTTGGTTGGCCCGCTGATGATGAGAGAGTGATGTCGTCCGCTTCATAAATGCCTATATATTGGGGGCATAAAAAATTATGGATTTATCTGAAAACGTACATGAGTCAAATATCTCGCAAACCGTGGTCAAGGCGCTCAATATTCTCGAATGCCTTGCAGCAGCAGAGAAAGGATTGACAGCGCCACAGGTGGCTAAAGAGGTCGGCATGTCGCGCCCGACGGTCTATCGTTTGCTGACGACACTCGAATACAAAGGGTATGTCTCCGAAATTGGGCATGAATATCGCTTGGGCACGAAAGTTTTGAATCTCGCGGGTGTCTTGCTCGAGTCGATGAATTTGCCGCGTTTGGCCGAAGCCTATTTGCGGCAAGTCAGCGAAATATCTGGCGAGACTGCTTACGTTTCGATACTCGACGGCACGGCAATTTTGTATGTGAGCAAGGTCGAAAGCACACAATCTGTGCGTTCAAATTGCGCACTCGGCACACGCAATCCGTTGCATTGTACATCGATGGGACGCGCTATTCTGGCAAATTTGCCGGAAGACGAGCGACGTGAAATTCTCGACAACATCACCTTCACGCGCTTTACTGAAAACACCATCACCGACCGTGCGCAACTCGAAGAAGAATTGGATGTCATCCGTCGGCGTGGTTATGCAATTGACAATATGGAAATCGAAGACGGTGTGCGTTGTGTCGGCGCACCGATTTTCGACCACACCGGACGAGCCTTCGCAGCGATGAGTCTGTCTGGCCCTGCTTTTCGCTTGTCGATTGACCGCTTGCACGAATTGTCCGGTTTAGTCATCAACGCTTCCCAAACCATATCGCGCAAGCTCGGTTATCAACCGGAAAACAATCGACGCAATGGAAGGTAGATAGTTGCGAATATTGAGCAGTAGGGGCACGGCACGACGATGAATTTCTGTGAATTTATCGAATTTTCAACTACCTGTAAGTTTCGCGGCAGTTGGCCCGTAGGGGCGACACATGCGTCGCCCCTACCCTACAGAAAACGTATGGCTTGTTCATAACAACAAACAGGGAAAACAGCACACATGGATATGTTCCGTTTGGATAACAAAGTCGCGCTTGTAACCGGTGTCGGGCGTGGACTCGGCAGGGCGATGGCGGTCGGCCTTGCTGAGGCTGGTGCGGACATCGCCGGGTTATACGTCACAACGGTTGACGAAGCAAAAGCGGAAATTGAAGGGCTTGGCAGGCGTTTTCATCCGGTGCAATGTGATCTCGCGGCGGCGGATGTCGCCCGACTCAACGCCGTCGTCAAAGAGATTGTGGATACATTCGGTCGCTTAGATATTCTCGTCAACAATGCTGGTATCATCCGGCGCACCCCGGCGCTCGACTTCAGCGAAAAAGATTGGGATGATGTGATACAAGTCAATCTCAAAGCGGTCTTCTTTTTGTCGCAGGCGGCAGCGCGTGTGATGAATGAGCAGGGGGGCGGCAAAATCATCAACATCGCCTCGCTGCTATCCTATCAGGGCGGCATCACAGTGCCGTCCTACACAGCCGCGAAGCACGGCATTGACGGCTTGACGAAGGCGCTCGCTAACGAATGGGCGGCGAAACACATCAATGTCAATGGGATCGCGCCCGGCTATATGGTGACGGACAACACCGAAGCCTTGCGCAATGACCCGGTGCGTTACCCGGCGATTCTCGAACGTATCCCCGCCGGTCGTTGGGGCGAACCCGACGATATGAAAGGCGCGGCGGTCTTTCTAGCGTCATCTGCATCCGATTATATGCACGGTGTCACCATCCCGGTTGATGGCGGCTGGCTGGGACGATAAGTTGTAAGTAATTATCTAATATCTTGCATAGGACATCAAAATGGATTATCGATTACTTGGTAGGAGCGGTGTTTACGTGTCGCCGTTGTGTCTCGGTACGATGAATTTCGGCGGGCCGACTCCGGAAGATGTTTCGATCAAACTCATCAATCAAGCCATTGACGCCGGTATCAATTTCATCGATACGGCCAATGTCTACAACGGCGGCGAAAGCGAACGCATCGTCGGCAAAGCGCTAAAAGAAAATGGCAAACGCGATCAAATTGTGCTGGCCACGAAAGTTTACAACCCGGTCACGGAAGATCACGGCCCCAACGATTGGAATCTGTCGCGCTATCATATCGTCAAAGCGTGCGAAGACAGTTTGCGCCGTTTGCAGACTGACCGCATCGATTTGTACCAATTGCACCGGCCATCGCAATATGTGCCGCATCAGGAAACACTCCGCGCCCTTGATGATCTTGTGACGGCGGGCAAAGTGCGTTCGATTGGTGTCAGCACTTTTCCTTCATGGATGATTATGGAAGGCCTCGCCATCAGCGAAAAGTATGGATGGGCGTCTTACATCAGCGAACAGCCGCCGTATAATCTGCTCGACCGTCGCATCGAGAATGAGATTGTGCCGTTGGCGCAGAAGTATAATTTGGCGATTATACCGTGGTCGCCGCTTGCGATGGGTATCGCCGCCGGGAAGTATCTGCCCGGTGAGGCAGCGCCGGCTGGCTCACGCCTCGCGGATGGTCGTAACATGATGAACGAGCGCGTCAACGATACCAGTCGGCAGATTGGCGCTCGAATGCTCGAACTCGCGCAGGAACGCGACGTGACCGCTTCGCAATTGGCGCTGTTGTGGGTCAAAGACCAACCCGCCATCACAGCGCCGATTATCGGCCCGCGCACCGAAGCTCATCTCGCCGACGCCCTGCCCGTGCTCGACATGACGCTTGCCGACGAAGACCGTCCTATATTCGATGCGCTTGTGCATCCCGGCACGGCGGTTTCAGATTTTTACAATTCGGCATGGTGGATGAAGGCGCGGATTTAATCCGCACGATCTTTTCACTTGTTACTTTGTTATTTGAAGGAGTTGTTATGCACCGAGCAGAATATGTTGTACCCGAAACGCCGGAATATATTCAACCCCTGCTCATCGGGGATACGATTCCGACGGCGACGCTGCGCGATATGGACGGCAACGATTTTGATCTCAACGCGGCTATCGCGCAACAACCGACGGTGTTGTTTTTCTATCGCGGGCATTGGTGAGGATTTTGCAAAAAGCAGTTCGTTGAACTGCGTCAGATGACCGACGCCCTACGCGAGATGGGGTATCAAATTTTCGGCATTTCGGTTGATACGCCGGAAAATTCGCGAGATACCGCCGAGAAATTCAATCTACAATTCCCGATGCTGTCGGACAGTAAAGCAACACTCATCAAACAGATGGGACTTGCATGGTATGTTGCCGGTAAAGATGATGCGTATTACGCTAAGTTGGAGCGTGCTTCTGGCGAGACGCATCATCTACTCTCTGCACCGGCGACCATCATTGTCAACACTGATGGCATGATTATGTTTGAACATATCAACCCGAATTTCAAAGTTCGTCCGAAGCCGGAAATCGTCCTCGCCGCAGCCAAAGCATCGTTGCCGCAGCCGGAAGAGGCGTAATTACGGCGCACAATCTTTAAGGGGGGAACAATGGGGGCGTCGCCAATTGATGTTATACCATGCAGTCGGCGTCTGCTCCCATTGTTTTTGGCTTTTGTGTACAGATACCGGACGTATTAGCCCTATAAATAGCCCCGCACAATATCGACAAGCTGCTGTGCCCGATGCCGGAAGGTGTGTTCTTTGAGAACTCGTTCCCGCGCTGCCGCGCCGACTTTGCGCCGTTCGTCATCGTGCGTCAGCAAATAACGATAACAGTCGAGCGCTTCTTCTTTTGAATGGACGACGAACAATTCTTTGCCCGGCTCAAACCATTCTTCGATGCCCGCATACGGATTGGCGACGATGCAGCAACCCATCGCGCTCAACTCGAACGGTCGCGACGACGATGAACCGTAAACACTCGCGTGCGCCCGCCGCGTGATGCACAGATTGATTTTGCTGCGCCCGGCGTATTCGCGCAATTTGCTAAAGCTCAAATAGGGCAGCATTTCCGCCCGTCCGAGTTCGCCGAGTTTGGTGCCGCGCACTGCGAAGCGCCTGTCGTCAAGCACGAGCGAAGGCGCGGTAATCATGTCGTCAATCCACTGCGCACGATATTCACGTCCGTGTCCGTAAAACATAACATCAATGTCTTGCTGCGACACTCGCGCCGGGCTGAAGACGTCAGGGTCTGCGCCATAGAAAATCGTATGCACCGCCCGCGCCCCGAGTTCGCGCAACGCTTCTTCGCCGCCTTTGCTGTTGCTGAAGAAGGCGGTGTATTCGCGCAAGTCCGCGCCTTGATAAATGCGAAAGCCGGTCGCGAAGCCGTGCATATTCGGCAAACTCGCAGGCACATCGCCATCATAATAAAAGACCGGCTTGTTGTGTTTGCGTTGAATCTCCGCCGCGACACCAACGAGTTGATTGAGCGGAATCGTCAGAAAAATGATGGCGTCGATGTCTGGTTGTTGCGTCAAGATGCGGTCAAGATGATTGCGCCATAACGGAGCGATGACCGTCTGTGCGACGCGACGGATGAGCTTATCGGAGCGCGATTCGCTTTGTAGAGGCGGCGTAGGCGTCGCCTCTGCAGACGATTCGTCGAGTTGTGTTGCGGGTTTCTCCCCCACGAGATTACGATAGGTGTCGCGTAGACGTTTGAAGGCATCGCCCTGCCATTTGGCCGGATTCGGTTCGGCGCGCCACCACAACGACTCCATCGCTGGGCCTTGATAGGGCGTCGCGATGACATCGACGCCGACTTCGTACAACCCCTTCATCAATTGCCACCATGCCGGTGTCGCACTGAAGGGCTGCGTTAAATCGAGCGATGCGGGAACAATCAATAATTTCATCACGTGTTGCTTCAGTTCTGCGCTTTTTCGTCATGCGTCCGAATCGTCGTCATTAAGTGAAATTTGCGCATATACTTTATCGAGCGACGGATCATATTCAATTGAGGGTAGCAAAATCGTCTGGTCGAGTCCAGAGGCTTCCTTCAAGACCCACTCGTTTTGTTTGTGGCGCGAGAAGCATTCGACCTGCGGTTGTTCCTGCGCGATCAAAAACATAGTCACGCAGTGAGGGGATTTGTCGATCATGCTAAAAATTTTTGTCGCGACCATAACGCTCGCTTGACGGCGACAACACCTAGCGGCTCAACTGTGCCGATAGATTTGCACTACAAAAAGTATAGCACAATCGCAATTGCTCAGCCTGAGGGATATTTTCTCAATATTTTGGCGTCTTGGCGGTTTTATTATCTGTCGTCTTGCTGGATTCATGCCTGTATGCCGAGTAGTTACCGCCGGTTCGTAGCGCCATAGCGTATAATAGGGCATATTTTACGCGGTGAGGGTTCAATAACAGCGAGGCACATTCATGCCCGACACGAAACGACAATCGGAAACAAGCATCGTGCTTGCGTGGTGCGGACGCTTGATATTGCGCATACTCGGCTGGCGTATCGAAGGCGACATCCCCGATTTACCCAAGTTCGTGATTGTCGGCGCACCGCATACATCGAACATGGACGGCTTTCTGTTTGTCTTCATGGCGTGGTCATTGCGGATACGAGTCTATTGGATGATGAAATCGAGTTTGTTCGTCGGGCCGTTGGGATGGTTGTTTCGTTTGCTCAACAGTCTGCCGATTGACCGCAGTGGTGCGCATCAGATTGTTGACCAAATGGTCGAGGCTTTTGCGCAACGCGACCGAATGATTCTGCTGCTGACGCCGGAAGGCACGCGCAAGAGAGCGCCGTATTGGCGAACTGGCTTTTATCACATCGCGTACAACGCCGGTGTGCCGATTGTGCTCGGTTATGTCGATTACGGGCGCAAAGTCGGTTCACTTGGCAAAATATTTGTCCCTACCGGCGACATCGAGGCCGACTTTGCCATCATCCGCGATTTTTATCGCGGCGTGCAAGCGCGTTATCCTGAGAATTTCGGCGACATCCGCCCCCGCCCGCGTGAGGATGCGCAATGACACAACGAACCTATCTGCGGCGTAGCATCATCTTGTGGATGAGACGTTATATGCCGTTCATCATCAATCCCGCGATGAAGTTGTACAGTGTTTATCTCAAACGATTGCACCGATCATTGCTGCGCGATGTCATCGCGGAATACGGTGGTGTCGTGCAGGTTGGGCCATTTGCGGGGCTTCGCTTTTCCGATGCCAATGATTTTCGTGATTTCGCGCATCTGCCCGCGGCGCAATTGCTCGGCATATACGAAGCGGAATTGCACGCGATTTGGCAGCATATCATCGACGACGAAACAATCACGACGTTGGTCAATGTTGGCAGCGCGGCGGGTTATTACGCTGTCGGCTTCGCGCTGCGCAAATCGTCGGCGCGGGTAGATGCCTACGACCTCGACCCCAAAGCTCGCACGTTGACTCGGCGCAATGCTGAAGCCAATCAGGTCGATGATCGTGTACGCATTCATGAGTTGGCCGACTTCGCGACGCTGCGCTCTGTGTTGACGGCGCCACGACAAACCCTGATCTTCATCGATTGCGAAGGGTGCGAGGCCGACTTGCTCAACCCTGATGAAGTGCCGCCATTGCGCGAATGCACGATGCTTATCGAAGTGCATGATTTCGCGCAGCCGGGCAGCGGCGAAAAACTTTTGACGTACTTCAGCGACACTCATACGCACACCATCATTCATCCGCAAAAACGTGACCCGAATGCGTATCCTGAGACAGGCTTCCTCAAGTCGCGGATGAAGCGTTACTACGCTGTCTACGAACATCGCCAACCGGGATTGTATTGGTTATTCCTCGAACCACGAACAAATGTTACAAAATGATGATGAATGTCACTTGACATTCGCTTCGGAATCACGTCACAGTGAATTATCGATGGGTCAAAACAGGGGGAGAACATGACCACGCAAGCAGGTGATCTTTCGTTGTTGCAGCATCCGGTCGCGCAGGAATTACTGCAATCGAAAATTCCGCTAAAGAAGCCTCGTGCATCAAGATAAGCCTGAATTGTTTTGAGACACTCACTTTTACGCCCCACCCCCCTAGTGCGCGTAGACACAGCCCTTCGGAGGGGACACCTCACCCTCCGACCCTTTACAAGGGTAGGTAATTAACTATGGCTCAATGATAGCTCAAGCGCTGTGTGCCGCCAGAGGCTAAAAGCCATCTGGCTACTGAAATACCAAGCCTGCT
>RFIA01000351.1 GCA_003695675.1 Chloroflexota bacterium | reverse complement strand
CGCCACCGGCACCGCGACGAGCGCCGCCGCCGCCATCAGCGATTGCCAGAAGAAAACATCGCCGCGCACGAGTTCGGTCGTCACACCGACGCTGATCGGTTTATTCGCCGAGTCCGACACGAAGGCCAACGCATAAATGAATTCGTGCATCGTCAAGGTGAAGACGAAGACAATCACCGTCAAGATACCCGGCACAGAAAGCGGTATCACGATGCGAATCAACGCGCCGACACGGCTGTAGCCATCGACGAGGGCTTGCTCTTCGATGTCTTGCGGGATCGATTTGAAGAAGCCCATCAAGAGCCACGTACAAAAGGGGATCGTGAATGTCGGGTAGACGACGACCAATGACCACACCGAGTCTTGCAGGCCAAGCGTCGAGACGACACGCGCCATCGGGATGAACAGCAACGTCGGCGGAATCAAGTAGACCATGAAGATGCCAATACCGGCGCGTTCACCCCAGCGCCCGGCGAAGCGTGCCAAACTGTAGGCCGCCGGTATCGCAACGACGAGTGTGATGATGACGACCACGACGCCGATGAAGAGACTATTGCGGACGAATGTTAGGTAATTAGTGCCGTTGAACAGCAGGTCAAGATTGTCGAGGGTTGGTGGGTCGTTGAATAAGAACGGATTATTATTCGGTGAGTACAAGTCCCGGTCTTGCTTGAACATCGTGATAATCGCCCATGCGAAGGGAAACGCCGCGAAGACTGTGAAAAATGTGATGATGCTATACAGCATACCGCGCGATAACCATTTTCGCTCTGTCATTACAACACCTCCGACCGCCGCGCCAGGCGTAACATAGCAATCACCACCGCGACCAGCACCGGCAGCAAGAACAACGCAATCGCCGCGCCCTGCGCCAGATTGCCGCCTTCAATACCTTTGAAGTATGCCCAGCTTGAAAGCACTTGTGTGCTGCTGACCGGCCCGCCGCGCGTCAACACAAAGACGACTGCCATATCGGTGAATGTGAAAATCACCCCAAACAAAGTCGCCACCGCCATAATCGGTGTCAACAACGGCAGCGTGACTTCGAAGAATTCGCGCCAGAAACCGACGCCGTCCACCGCCACTGCGTCACGAATATCTTGCGGTATCGCCGTGAGGCCGGCCATCAGAATCACCGTCGCCAGTGGAATCAAACGCCAGACATGCACCGTGATGACCGAAATCATCGCGAGGGTCGGCTTGCCTAACCAGTAGGCATGAGCAGACGGGCCAAATGCCCCACCCGGCCCCAGAATGTTGGCCTGTGTCAACAACCAATCAATCGGACTGAAGACCGAGTCCAACACCCACAACCAACCAATCGTCCCCAATGCAATCGGTGTCGCCCACGGCAACAGCAGCAAAAAGCGAATCAACCACTTGCCGCGAAAGTTTTTGTTCAACGCCAATGCCAGCATATTGGCTGCGATAATCACAATCAATTGCGAAACAACTGTGAAAACAAATGTATTCAGCAACGAGCGCTGAAATGTGCCGTCATTGATGACGGCCCGAAAGGTCGAGAAGCCGACAAAATCCAGCGATGGGTCGCCAACGGTGATGTCGCTCAAGCTGTAACCGATTGCCAAAAAGAAGGGAAGCCCCACGAGAGCGACGATATAGACGATTGCCGGAAGCAACATCACCGAACCGAGCACCCGTTCATTGTCGAGGAGGCTTTGTTGTTCGATTTGTGTATTTCGATCATACGTGATGGCCATCTGTCTATACCTTCTCGTACTCAATCCGCTTGCCAGATTGTTTGTCAAAGTAAACTTGATGATGCCCCTGTACGGCAAAATCGTATTGACTACCGGCTTCGATAGGCACCGTGACCATCGACGGCATACGCGAAACAATTTTGGTTTCGCCCACATCAGTATTGACGATGCCGTAAATATATTGGTCTGCGCCCAAATATTCGGTGCGCGTGACATGAAAATCGTATGTCACCAAATCCTCTTTATCTTCCCAGACGACTTTCGGCAAAAAATCTTCCGGGCGAAAGCCGACCAAGCGCCCATCGCGCTCAATGATATTCATCGGCGGCGAACCGAGAAAAGTCGCCACGAATGTGTCTGCCGGGTCTTCATAAAGTTCGTGCGGTGTGCCAAACTGACGCAACTTACCGTTGTACAAGACAGCCACGCGGTCACCCATGCCCATGGCCTCCACTTGGTCGTGAGTCACATAAATCGTCGTGGTGCCAATCTCGCGTTGGAATTGCTTGAGTTCATCACGCGCCATCGCCCGCAATTTGGCGTCGAGATTCGAGAGCGGCTCGTCCAACAAAAAAACAGCCGGGTCGCGCACCAACGCCCGCGCTAGGGCGACACGCTGCCGCTCCCCACCTGAAAGCTGACGCGGTTTGCGGTCGAGCAAATGACTGATGCCCAACAACCCCGCCGCCCAGCGAATCTTTTTGTCGCGGGTTGCTGTGTCCAAGCCTTCGGCCTTGAGGGGAAAACCGATATTTTTATAAGCCGTCATGTGTGGATAAAGGGCGTAACTCTGAAAAACCATCGAGATTTTACGCGCACGCGGCGGCAAATGATTGACGCGCTGCCCATCAATCAAGATGTCGCCCGCCGTTGGATGCTCTAACCCGGCAATCATTCGCAAAAGCGTCGATTTACCCGAACCAGACGGCCCCAGCAAAACGACGAACTCGCCCTCTTCAGTCGCAATGTTGACTCCATCAACAGCGAGCACCTTATCAAAATGTCGTTTCAAATCGCGTGTCTCTACAATTGCCATAAGGTATCTTCAATCAACAAATGAAAATAAACTACACAGAACGCAAGGTTCATAATTTTGTAGGGGCGGTTCGCGAACCACCCCTACACGAATTTTTGTTGTCTTTGTGTCTTTGTAATCGATACTTGTGTACCAATCATCCTATTTTCGTAAGGGCGACCCGGCGGGTCGCCCCCTACAACGATCTATCTACGAAGCGCCAATTCAGCCTGCATCAGACAATAGAACAGACTAAATCAAGCCTTCGTCACGCCATTTTTCAAAGATCGGGATGATACGTTCTTCGGCTTCGGCGACGGCTTCTTCCGGCGTCAAGTCGCCGCGTGCCGCTTTCGCCATCATCTCCGGCAAAATGAATGTCGCGAAAACTTCGCCGACTGCTGCATTCGCCGGTCCTGGATGGCCGACAACCGTGCTCCACTCTTCTGCTGTGCCGAGAACGGCTAGCTTGTCCGGCGGGTTTGACCCGAACGGATCATCGCCAACCCAATTCTCGCCTTCTAGCAAATCGGGCGTCGTGCTGAAGTAGGACGGGAAGTTGTACAACTCCGAATTAAAGACCGCTTGATCGTAATTCTCCGTCAGATGCAGCAAGAATTCCATCGCGGCATCGGGATTTTCGGCATGAGTCGGGACGATGTAATTGTAGATGACGTGTTCACTCGCCAAACCGATACCATCTGGTCCGGTCAACGCCGGTGTGAAGAAGATATCATCGGCGACTTCGGGATTGACTTGCTGCGCACTGCGATAGGCCGAAATCGAATTGAGGATGTATGAGGCTTGCCCGGCGATGAGCAATTGATTGTTTGAAGCCGCCTGCCAACTGAAGACTTCCGGCGTCATCGCCTTCTCGAACAATTCTTTCATGAACGCGACCGCCGCGACCGTCTCCGGCGAGTTGATGGTCACATTGGCATCTTCGTCTTGTACCGAGCCGCCAAATGACCAAATGAGCGCTCGCGCCGCCATATTCGAGTCGATTTCGTTCGACATACCAATACCCATCTGCACACCGAGATCATCGCGAATCGGCGCGCCGAAATCGATCAAATCTTGCCATGTCGCGGGGCCGTCTTCTTTGCCGACTTCGGCCCACAAACTCTTGCGATAATCGCCGACATCCGGCACCCAACCATGACAATAACTGTGGAAATTGTCCGTCACCGGGTTGAACGAAGCGCGAGTCGAAAGGCCGACTCGGTCGCCAAAACGGTTGACAGCCTCGGCATTCAAATCGTTGAGGCTGATCACACTCGGCTCAAATTGTGGCACAGGCGCGATATGCTCAATCAAGTCGTGCCCTTCACCGGCGTTGATTTCGGCCACAGTGCGCGGCACGAGATCCGTCAAGCCGACATGATCGACAATCACCTCAACGCCGACTTCATTGCCCCATGCAACGGCAAATTCGTCGAACCATTCGTCATAACGCGGCACGAAATGACTCCACTGCAAAATCCGCAATGTGCCACTCAATTGCCGTGTTGGTCTGCGAAATACAGTCTCACGCGGTAAGGCCAATAAAGCTGCCAAACCGCCCACCGATTGAAGGAACTGACGTCTCGAAAGACCCGGTCGTAAAATCTTACTTTGCTTCATGGTGCCTCCAAAATAACTCAATTTATCAACAAAGGCCAACATATAATCTGTGGCTCAACTAAACACAGCTAAGGCACATTATCTCTAAGTAGAGATTACCATATAATCATCACATCGCAACACATTACCACACATTGCACAAATTGGTATGTACCGATCACGCAATGAATGGGTTGCAGATGGGAATACACTGCTGTGCTTCAGCAGGTTCATATTTTCATGGTTGTTGATTCGTCCAAGCAAGCTAGGCGATTTCCCCACATCTTTAATTCCCCACAAGCGATTATTGGGCGACAATTAGGATATTGTTGGTGTCGAAGTGCGGTGAGGAGATTTCATGCAATACAGTGGATGGCGCGTCATGGGTTGGCGAATTGTCGTCGTACTCATGGGAATGTTGGGGGTGTTGGCGGCTTATTATTGGGTGCATAAACCGCCCGTCCCGGCAGTGAACCTCATCCCGCATGGAATCGTATTCAGCACCTTGCTCGCGCATTGGCGCGACGCCGCGCTTGATGGGTTGACGGTGGCTGCAATTGCTTTGACCGGCGGCGGGGTCGGGCGGCAAGTCTTGTCACGCTTTGATTTACGCACCTTGTCGCATTCGGAACGCCTCGCGCTGGAAGGCGCATTCGGTCTTGGATTTTTGGCGTGGGCGGTCTTGCTTCTCGGACTCGTCGGCCTCTATACACGCATCGCATTGTGGGGACTCGTCATCGTCGCCACCTTATTGACGGCATCCACATTGCGCGAATGGGTGTATGAATTTCGCCAGCTCATCCGACGCGGGCTGCATCCACGCAGCTTGTGGGAGCGTTTCTTGATGCTGCTGGTCGCCTTCTTGCTGCTGACCGGCTTGCTGATGGCGTTGGCGCCGGTTCATGCGTGGGATGCGCTGACGTATCATCTCGTCGGGCCGGGACGGTATCTCGCGGCGAGTCGCATCGACACACAGACGGACAATCATTTCCTCGGTTTTCCTCAAGGTGTCGAAGTGATGTACGGTGTTGCGATCAGTCTGTTCGGGCATTCGACCGCCGCCGCGCCGTTGCACTGGTGGTTCGGTCTGCTGGCGTTGATGGCGGTCGCGGGCATCACAAAGCGGTATAGCAACGCGAGCACGGCATGGTTGGCCTTGGTCTTGCTGCTCGGCGCATTCAGTGTGTGGTTGTGGTTCGGCTGGCCGTATGTTGACCTCGCCGTGATGGTTTACGGTGCATTGACATTGATTTTGCTGACACAGTGGCGCGAGACGGGCAGCGCCCACTGGCTGCTACTGCTGGGAATCAACATCGGCTTGGCGATGGGCGTCAAGTATCCATCCGGCGGTTTGTTGTTGGCGTCCGGCGTCTACATGCTGTGGCGAGCGCCGCGCCAAATTGTCCGCAACAGTCTCATCGTCGGCGGGCTAGCTATGTTGGCGATGTTGCCGTGGCTCATCAAAGGCGTACTGCTCTACGACAATCCGATCTACCCATTCGTTTTCAATGGCGTCAATTGGGATGCCGGACGCGCAGCGACCTTCAGCACGACCGGTCAAGGCTTGCTAGACAACGGCTTCGCGTGGCATCTGCCGGTGCTGCCGCTTGCGGCGACGGTTTTCGGCATCGAAAAGCTGAGCATGTACAACTTCACATCGAGTCCGTGGTTGTTGACCGCGCCGCTCTTGCTGCTCGTCGGCTGGCGTTGGCTGGACGACCGCAAGCGACAATTGATGACGGACATCGCCCTGTTGGGGCTTCCGTTGTTGTCGTTGTGGGCTTTCTCGGCTGCGACGACGGGTATCGGTTTGCAACCCCGGATGATGGCGATGGGCTTGCCACTCGCGGCGATTGCGGGGGCGATAGCTTTCCAACATTTGCGTCGCTGGCCGCGCAAACCGCTCGATATCGGCTTCATCGTTCATGCAATGTTGGTGCTGACACTGCTGGCCGGTCTTCTCGATGTCGCCGATGAGATGACGAAACGGCGCGTCGTGCCTTATTTTCTCGGCGCGGTGACGAGCGATGCGTATCTCGACCGCTCGCTCGGCACACACATTCACGCCATGCGCGAACTCGACGACTTGCCAAGCGGTTCGCGGGTGCGCCTATTGTGGGAACCGCGCAGTTTTTATTGCCCGGCGGACATCACCTGTATGCCGGACATCTTGTTCGATTACTGGGGACGGGGGTTACAAAGCGGGCACACACCCGCGAGTCTATTCGCGCAATGGCGAAACGACGGCGACGACTTTGTGCTCGTCTTCAATGATGGGCAGCGCTTCAGCGAAAACGATGAACACTTCCCCGAGAACGCAATCTTTCGCGCGGCCATCGCCGACAACCTACAACTCGTGTGGACAGATGCCGTCGAGAGTTATACGTTGTGGCGCTGGCCGGATAATTGATGAGCCTCCGATGTTAATTCTCGTCTGGCGCTGGCTCCACTTCGACCGCTTTCGTCTCGCCGGAGAATCGAATCCGCAACGACGATTGTTCAAAGCGAGCGTCGTCAATCGCTAAATCCCACAGCGCAAATGGCAAGACGATATTGCGACGATATGAACCGACCTTGAGCGTCAGTTCATCGCGAGACCGAAAAACATCCAATTCGTGCTTTTCGGTGAAGGGCAACGGCACGGTCAACAGATAACCACCGGCGCCATCGCTTTCGATGGTGTGTGTGCGCCCATCGAACAAACGCTCCGCCGGATTACGTTCACCATATAATGAATCGGCCAGCATATTGAGCGCTTCAAGACCGCCCATCTCTTGACTGAACAAAGGCGCACGGAGCACAGGCAATTCGCCGAAGGCTTCTTGAATGTAGGCGAGATTGCTTTGTTGGTCGGCTTTCCACTGCGCAAAATACGGATCGGTCACTTCGGGCGGGATGATGCGATTGGCGATAATCGCGTCCGTCGCGTAGCCATATAGATTGAGATATGTATAGGTGCGCTGCGTCTCTTTGATGACCATCTTTTCCGGATTGACGACGAGGCGTATACTGCTGTGTGCCGGGTCGGAGAGCAATTGGCGCACATTGTCGAGCGTCTCAAATAATTGATACACTTGATCCCATGCAGCGCCGTCGGGGATGTCGGCGCGGTTGAACATCTTACCGATGGGGCGCATAATTTTCGACGCGCCCTTCATGAAGCGCACCGTTTTGTTGAACCACCAGCGCGTCGCTTCCGGCAAACTCAATAGACGCAAAGTTTCGGCTGTCGGCGCGGCATCGACGATGAGCACATCGAAATCGCCTTCATTGTGATATTTGTTGACCCACAACAGATGCGCCCCTTCTTCGAGGCCGGGCAGCACCGTGACTTCTTCCGCCACGATGTCATCGACACCGCGCCCACTGAACATGGCCGCCATTTGTTTTTGAAAGCGCCCCCAATATTGTTCCATCGAGTAACGCACATCGATTTCTTGCGCCCACAGATTGGGGCAAATCTCAGTCGCTTCCGGGCCGAGTTGTTTGTCCAACGAATCGGCGAGACTGTGCGCTGAATCGGTGCTGATGACAATCGTCTTCAAGCCCATCTCGGCACAACGCAAAGCCGTTGCTGCCGAGATACTCGTCTTGCCAACACCACCTTTGCCGGTGTGTACGATTATTCGCATCGTGATGATGTCCTGCTGATTAACTATTGACAATAGAAAACGCAAGGCGTTCTATCTTGTATTACGCCTCAACAGGCCGAAAGTCACAAAATTCGTGTTTTCTTATGCGATTCTATGGACGATGTGACAATATGACCGCTCACGTGCGGTTGTTTCTGCATGTCTACGGTTTAACGTCTACGATTCCGCGTCGAGTCGCTGCTGCAAGATGTCACGGACGACTTGTGGATTGCCCTTGCCTTTGAGCGCCCCCATCGCCTTGCCCATCAACGCGCCGAAAACTTTGTCGCGGCCATTGCGATAGGCTTCGACCATATCGGCATTCTCGTCCATCACTTGCGCGATGACGGCGCTGATGGCGGCGCTGTCCGACACTTGCGCGAGACTGTGTGTCTCGACAATCGTCGCCGGGGCGCCGCCCTCGCGCCACATGATGTCGAGCACTTTCGTCGCCGAGCCTTTGTTGAGTTTGCCGTCGTCAATCATCGCGATTAACGCGGCGAGATTTTGCGGCGAGACGTTTGTTTCCGCAATGTTATCGCGTTCAACGCCATCGCGATTCATCAGGCTGAATAGCTGGGTGATAATCCAATTGGCCGCCGATTTCGCATCCGCGCCCGCATTGAGCACCGCCTCGTAATAATCGGCGACGGCTTTGTCCGCCACGAGTACGCCCGCATCGTAAGCCGACAGGCCGAGTTCGGTGATGAAGCGTTCGCGTTTGGCGTCCGGCAATTCCGGCAGCCGCGCCCGCACATCTTCGACCATCTCCCGGCTGACTTCGACAAGCGGCAGGTCTGGCTCAGGGAAATAGCGATACTCATCGGCACGTTCTTTATAACGCTGCACAACGATTCGTTGTTTGTTTTCGTCCCAACCGAGTGTCGCCTGCCGGACTTCGTCGCCGCTTTCCCACAATTTGATTTGCCGCCGCACTTCGTACTCAATCGCTCGGTACATGCTGCGGATGCTGTTGAGGTTTTTGATCTCGGTGCGCGTGCGAAAGTCGGTGTCGTCTTTGTGCATCACACTGACATTGGCCTCGACGCGCAGCACCCCTTTCGACATATCGCCGGTGTTGACACCGAGATATTGCAGAATGGCACGCAGCTTGCGGGCGTAGGCTTCGGCTTCTTCCGCGCTGTTGAGGTCGGGTTCAGAGACGATTTCGAGCAACGGCACACCGGCACGATTGTAATCGACGAGGCTGCCGCCGGGGATATGCGTCAGCTTGCCGGTATCTTCTTCGAGATGCGCCCGCCGCACGCGGATGCGTTTCGTGCTGCCATCGCTGAGGTCGATGTCCACATAGCCGTTGATCGCAAGCGGGCGGTCGTATTGGCTGATTTGATAGCCCTTCGGCAAGTCGGGATAAAAGTAACTTTTGCGGGCGAATTGATTGACCGGCGGAATCTCGCAGTTGAGCGCGAGGCCGACCATGATACCCCACTCCACCGCTTGTGCATTGATGACCGGCAGCGTGCCCGGCAAACCGAGCGACACCGGGTCAACAGCCGTGTTCGGCGGCGCTTCGACACTATCGACCACCGGCGCACTGCTGAACATCTTGCTTTTCGTCAGCAGCTCGGCGTGAACTTCGAGTCCGATAATCGGTTTCCAATCGCTCATCGTCTTTGTCCTGTTGGTGCGTATTCTCGTCATGATGCGAGCGATTGTACCATATCGACTCCATGATCGTTATGGCTTCAAATCTCGTCAGAATCGATTAACGCGGTCTTCTTTCCCCGAATTGACAAAGCGCGTTATAATAGCTCTGTCATAGGAGGTGACGTGACGCGATGCCGACGAATTCTAATGCGAACAAACCACATTTATTCTTATCGTATGCCCACGATGATATCGAGCGCGTTCGCTCGCTGCTGCACCATCTGCGCATGAGCGGGCATCCGGTGTGGATTGACGAGTCCGAGATTCGCGCCGGTGCAGAATGGGACGCCTTCATCCGCGAGTCGATTGCCACGAGTTATGGCGTCGTCTTCGCCCTCAGCGAGACATTCCTCACGCGCCCCTACATCCGCGATACCGAAATCCCCGAAGCGCTCGAACTCGCCGAGCGTCTGCCCGGCAAACGCTTGTTCATCGTGCGGCTTGATGCTGTCGAACCGCCGGAGAGTCTCGGTCATATTCAATATATCGATGCGCTCGATGGTGACTACGCCGCCGCCGTCAGCACACTCGTCCCCGAAATGCCGACGCCCTTGATTGAGGGGCACGAGTTCCGGCATGATTGGCCGCGCCTGCGTACATTCAAAGGCCGCGACGACACACTGCTCGATTTGCACGACAAGCTACAAGGCAGCAACGGACGAGTCGGCATCAACACGGCGGCGGATTATGGCGGGCGCTACATGTCCGCCGTGCATGGCATGGGCGGCATCGGCAAGACACAACTCGCCGTCGAGTATACCTATCGCTTTCGCTATCATTACCCCGCCGGTGTGTATTGGATTAACGCCGCGGACATCAACACGGTACGCGGCAAGCTCATCAATCTTGCCCGCAATATGGGCGTCCCGCGTCGCGACCCATCCGACGAAAGCGACCATCAACTGCTCGTCTCGTTCAATCAATATTTACACGAACGCAACGGCAAAGAACACGCCCTCATCGTCTTCGACAATGTCGCTGACCCGGATGAACTGCTGCGGTATGATCTCGGCCCGGACTTCAAGGTGACGCATTTGAATGCACGCTTGTTGGTGACGACACGCCGGCAAGATTTGCCGGAAGCCTTTGAGTCGCTCGGTATCACGAAATTGCCGCGCGAAGACTCGCTCGCCATCTTGCGCGATGCCCGCGACGACATCGACCCCGATGACGCGGCCCTCAACGACATCTGCGACGCCGTCGATGATTTGCCGTTGGCGTTGGCGTTGGCGGCGGCAGCGTTGAAGAAGCGCGCGAAATTGACACCCGCGGAACTTTACGATTATCTGCGCGAACACGGTCTCGCGGCGACGGCGGAAAAGGCCAAGGTGCAAGCCGCCGGTTATGATGAACCGGTCGATGTGATGCTCGCGTGGCATTGGCAACGCATCACTGCTGACGACCCGCGCCGCTTGATGCTGCTCGCCGCCGCCTACAGCGAAGCCACGCAAATCCCGTGCAGCCGGTTGGAGCATCTCGCCGATTTGCACGACGATACATGGGACGAACCATTCAAAGAAGCCTTCGACGAATTGCGAGCCGCGCATTTGATTGAAGACCTCGACGACGACTCGATTCGTTTGCATCCCTTGATTCGCGAGTATGTCTGCAAGCAGGGCGATTGCACGGCGACCTTGAGCGAACACGCGCCGAATTTGTTGGCCGCGTATCGCGACCCCGAAATCCTCAGCGAGCAATATGCACAACGCGGCTTGCAATCGATTATCGATGATTTGCGGCAGACGGTCGAGACGTTGCGCGATGATTCTCCCCCTGTCCATATTAAGAAGGGGCCGGGGGGTGTGGTTGATGACCTGCGCCGACTCGCATGGTTCTTCGACCTCGAAGCGCATCATATCCCGACGCCCGCGCATTTGCGCGATGATGTGGACGAGGATACGCCTGTAGGGGCGGCGAATGCTAGGGCACAGCACGCTGCGAATGCTAGGGCACAGCACGCTGTGCCCCAACAAGATGTCCCGAATGAGGTCTACCTCATCCAACATATCCGCGAACGCGCCCACCATCAAGAGGACGACGACTTGCGCGATGCTTGCGACACATGGCTGACGGCACACAACCACCCCCACCTGCGCAGCCACGATGAATGGCGCACACCGGTAGACCCGGCCCTGCTGCGTATTTTCGAGGGGCATACGGCTTCTGTCAGGAGTGTGGCCTTCAGTCCCGATGGGCGGCGCGTGCTCTCCGGCTCAGACGATCAGACGCTGCGCTTGTGGGATGCCGAGACGGGGACGCTGCTGCGCGTCTTCGAGGGGCATACGGCTTCTGTGAATAGTGTGGCCTTCAGTCCGCCTTCCCCCCATCGAGATGGGGGGACTGAGGGGGGTTTGCGCGTGCTCTCCGGCTCAGACGATCAGACGCTGCGCTTGTGGGATGCCGAGACGGGGACGCTGCTGCGCGTCTTCGAGGG
>RFIA01000350.1 GCA_003695675.1 Chloroflexota bacterium | reverse complement strand
CATCGGGCGGGGGAATGAACCCGACCTCGACAAATTCAACCTCGAACATCACTGGCCACAATTTGCCGGTGATGAAAAATGTTTCCGACTCTGGGTTGTAGGCAATGCCATTGAGCACGTCAATGCGGTCAACCCCAACGACATCTTCGGCCGTCAATATATTTGACGCATCAATCAAGCCGGTGACTTCGCCGGTCGCTTTATCGATGCGCACAATGGCATCCGTTTGCCACACATTGGCATAAAGCACATCATCAACACATTCCAATTCATTGATGCGCTCGACCGGTCGCCCTTGAAATGTGACTGGGAATGTTTCGAGCGGCTCGAAGGTGTCCGGGTCGCGCAGGGTAATCATCTCGCTGCCATCACTCATGTAAAGCACTTCGCCATCATAGCACAATCCCCATCCTTCACCGTCATAAGCGAATGAATCGATAATGTCGAAGGTCTCGAAATCATAGACGAAGGCGACATGTTCGCGCCATGTAATCTGTATCAGGCGGTCATTAACGAGCGCAAGCCCTTCGGCAAAAAAGGCGGGGGAGACATCACGCGCTGCAAGCACCTCGCCGCTTTCTAGGGCAACTTGGCGCAGTGTCGATTGCCCATAGCGTCCGGTGCTTTCGTAGAAAACGCCTTCATGCAGCAGCAATCCCTGCGTAAAGGCATCCGGGTCGTGCGGAAACCGTTCGATAATTTCAGGCCGAAAGACCTGCACTGCGCCTTCAGGAATCGTCTCGCTGTCTTGCGCCATCAACAACGATGGGATGATGAAGAGCGAAACCAATACAAACAATAGCGTCATTTTTTTCACGTTAAAACTCCAAATCTTGAATACCTGTGACCAAGCATGATGTATCATGCCCCTCTATGAAATGTTGTGTTTATCCTGCGTGCATTGTATAACAAACGAACTCGAATTTGTATCCATATATGGAGAGGGCTAAATGAGAGAACCCCTCGTGGTGATAACCGGTGCGCCGCAATGGGCGGAAGCCGCCGAAGCACAAATTCGTGACGGCGGCTTTGATTGTGTGCGGTATCCTGAGCGCGAGCATTACATCAGCCGTTTGGCCGATGACAACGCCGCTTTGATTCTCGTCGATGGCGACCGCGACGATTGGCAAGTGTGGGTGACATCGCCGAAAGTCCACAATGCGACACGGCGTATCCCGCTCGTGTTCGTCTCGGCAGATGTGACTCGTCATGATGAGGCCTTGCTTTCGGGTGCCAATGTGGCGCTCATACCGGATGATTTGCAAGCACAATTGCCGGATATTTTGACGAATTACGCCCGTGTCATGGATGCCGAGACACAAGCGCAACTTGTGGATGAATGCGCTCAACCGTTGCCACCACTCGCGCTGCAAGGCGTCGAAAAATTCAACGCCGGTGAATATTATTCACAACACGATTTATTTGAAGCGCAATGGGTTGAAACCGAGGGGCCGGTGCGCGATTTATATCGAGCGATATTGCAAGTTGGCGTTGCTTATTATCAAATCACCCGTAACAACCATCGTGGCGCATTGAAGATGCTGCTGCGCAGTCAACAGTGGTTGGCTATTTTGCCGGATGTGTGTCAAGGAGTCGATGTGCGGCAGTTGCGGGCCGACGCAGCACGAGTGCGCACAGCGCTTGAACACACAGCGCCCGGCGACGTCGCGACATTTGACCGCTCATTATTGAAACCGGTTCGCTTCGTCGAGGACACGTCACAACTACAAGAATAGGCTCGCAAAAAGAGGGGAAAGTTCAACGCAAAGACACGAAGACCGCAAAGTTTCGTTCGCAAGCTCCTTGGTGTCCGATGTGGCTCTGTGGTTCAATCATCTTCTCATTCGCCGCTTTCGTGCAGGGCGTCGAGCAGTTTGTTCATCTCGTCTGCGGTTTCGATAATCCAATCGACAATCACCGTCGGGTTACTGGTTTGTTGTGAGTAATATTGCTGCTTCAATTGCTCACCGTATCCCTTGATGAGTCGCGCTCGACTCTGCAATTCTGTTCGCAGTGTATCGAGTTTTTCTTCCGGCGGCGCTTCTTTATATCTGTCAATTGCCTCGTGTACCGACATTTGTATGACCTCCCATGTAGCCATGTCTGTACTATTCTTGTAAGATTATCAGCAGTATAACATTGTTCAGCGTAAAGGAATTGTCATTGTTACGTATATTTTCCGTTATTTTCGTCATGATGTTTGTTTTTGCCATACCGGTCGCCGCGCAAGATGATGCGCCGCCTGCTTTGCCGCCGCCACAGGAAGTCAATTTTCAAGCGCCGGACGGATTGCGCTTACAGGCCGACTATTGGGCATCACCACAAGGCGATGCACCGGCGGTCTTGCTGCTGCATCAATTGTTCACGACCCGCGAGAGTTGGATTCGTTTTGGCGTTGTAGAGATGTTGTACAACGCCGGTTATCACGTTTTGAGTGTTGACCTGCGTGGTTTTGGCCGCACACGCGGACGCATCAATTGGCAAGCGGCCATCGGCGATGTGCAAGTCGCGCTTGATTGGTTGCGGGCGCAACCGAACGTCCGGGCAGATAGCATCGCCGTGATGGGGTCGAGCATGGGCGCGAATCTGGCGATTGTCGGTTGTGCCAACGAACCGAACTGCCGCACTGTTGTGGCTTTGTCTCCCGGCGTGAATTATTTCGGCGTCAACACCGAAGAAGCAATCCGCACGGGACTTGCCGGGCGGTCGGGATTGCTGGTTGTCTCGGTGCGCGACAGACTGTCGGCACGCGGTGTCGATACGCTGGAGACACTCTCGCCCGGCGGACTCGGTATTCAGCGTTATGATGGCAATGCACACGGCGTCGATATGTTGAATGCTTATCCCGACTTGCGCGGTCTGATTGCCGCTTGGTTGGGTGAGCGTTTGTAGCGGATAAACGAAGACACCTTATGCGTAGAGGCGGGGCAAGCCTGTCCTCTACATCGGATTCGTATGAGTTAGAAATTATGCAGTTGAAAATTTTTGACAGATTCACAAGTAAGGGCACGGCACGCCGTGCCCCTACGAAAAAACATACGTGTCCCCTTGAACTGCGTAAGTCCTATGCGTATTGTGAGGAGTAACCACTATGAAAAAATTATCGCTTGTCCTAGTGATAATCGTCTTATTGATAGGAGGCACATTGGTGACTGCGCAAAACAATCTACCGACGCCGGATACCGTGCGATTGGCTGCATCGGACGAATTAATGTTGGTCGGCGATTATTGGGCAGCACGCGGTCGCGATGATGCTCCGGCGGTGATTTTGTTGCACATGTTGGGGCGGCAGCGACAAGATTGGGAACCATTGGTGCCGTCGTTGTTAGATGCTGGTTATCATGTGCTCTCGATTGATTTGCGCGGGCATGGCGAAACCGGTGGCCAACAAGATTGGCCGCTCGCATTGGACGATGTGCAATTGTGGTTCGATTGGCTGCGCGAACAACCCGGCGTTCGTGCGGATGCAGTCTCAACGATTGGCGCGAGCATCGGGGCGAATGTGGCGTTGCTCGCCTGTGCAGATGACGCCGATTGTTTGACGGCGATTGCACTCTCGCCGGGTACGGATTATCGCGGTGTGCGTCCGGTAGAGGCGATAACGGGTGGCCTATCAAATCGGTCGGCGTTGTTCTTGGTGTCGCAAGGTGATGGTTTCAGCGCAGACAGTGTGCGGCAATTCATTGCCGACGCATCGGGCGATGTCGGGGCGCGATTTTATACCGGTGGTGCTCATGGCACGGCGTTGCTCGGTAGCCGACTCGATAGCGTGAGCGCATCAATTATCCAATGGATTGACGAACATACGCCGGTTGCATAGATGCACAAATTGGCGTATAAAATGACAGAATTTGTGTGATAGAGCGTGTGGTATGCGATGCTCTACACAATACGTTGGGGCGGCTCATTGACGAGTCGCCCCTGTTGATAGCAGTGAGGGTTTATGCTCACAATTGCAGATGCGTTGCAGATGCCAGAATTTGACGGCGCTAATGTCGTTGCCGGACGAGATGGTTTGCACAGGTCGGTTTCGTGGGTACACGTCACAGGCGTGCCGGACGCACCTTATTGGTTGAATGGTGGCGAACTTGTCTTGACGACGGGATTTAATCTGCCCAAAGAACGTGATGCCCGGTGTCAATACATGCAAGAAATGGTCGAGAAAAATGTTGCTGGATTGGTGCTCGCTGTTGGCCGCTATATCGACCACGCGCCAGATTATCTGCGACAGATTGCGGACACCCATAATTTTCCGTTGATTGAATTGCCGTATGAGTCGCGGTTCATTGATGTGGCAAAAGCGACCAATCAACGCATCGCCCACGAACATCTGGCGATGGTTGAACGCGCCTTCAAGGTGCATCAGGTGTTGACACAAGTTGTGCTCGACGAAGGCGATTTGCAAAGTCTCGCCGTCAATTTGGCCGACCTCATCGGGCAATCCGTCAGCATTGAGGACGAGCATTTTGAGGCGTTAGCAAGTGTCAACATCGCGGAGGTTGATGAGGCGCGGCGCTTCACCGTCACCGAAGGCCGCACCGACCCGCGTCTCGTCGCGGCATTAGAAGAACGCGGTATCCTCAAAGAAATTCGCGACACTTTGCGCCCGGTCTTCATCCCTCAAATGCCGGATGTCGGTCTCGAATTGGAGCGTATCCTCGCGCCGATTGTTGTGCATGGCGTCATCTACGGTTATGTCTGGATTATCGCCGACGACCGTCCTTTGTCCGACCTCGACCGCATGGCAATTGAGAGCGGTGCGACCATTGCCGCCTTGATGATGCTGCATCAAGAAGCGACACAAAATGCGGAGGCATCGCTCAAAGGTAGTTTGATGTCGCAGTTGATTCAGATGGAGAATGGCGAACGCGAAGCCATTTTGACCGACCAAGCCTTACGTTATGAATTGGATTTGAACGAGCCGTATGTCATGCTATTGGTGGAGGGTGTAGACAGAGGGCAGGCGTTCTTACAATTTTATCGTCGCATCAACCGCCTCTCGTCACAGGAAGACCGCGCTGTTTTGGTCAGCCAATTCGCTGGGCAAGTCGTTTTATTGGCGCAAGCGAGCGAGGACATCGCTGGATTAGCCGAGATGATTCATCGCGAGATTGCCTCCGTCGGCACCGCACGAGTCGGCATCAGTGCGCAGCAAGTCGGGGCGCGATGTGTCGGCGTGGCGCATCAGCAATGTGGCGCGGTGTTACATATCACGCGCCGTCTGAAGAATACGGCGAAAACTGTTTACTTCGAGCAGCTCGGTTACCTGCACGCCCTGTATCATGCCGGGCCCGAGGCGCTCGCAAGCAATCCACTCGTGCCGCGTTTGCGGCGATTGTTGGACGAGCAACAAGCCGATTTGTTCAACACACTCGAAGCCTATCTCGATGAAGGCGGCAATGGCGTACAAACTGCCGAGATGTTGCACATCCATCGCAGCACGCTCAATTATCGCTTGACGCGCATCGTCGATATTTGCGATATTGATCTTTCCGACCCGACGACGCGCATCAATTTGCAAGTTGCGCTCAAGCTGATGCGCTTGTTCGAGGTCGATTGAAAATCGTGTGAACCGCGCAAGAAACTTTAAGCAATTCATTCTGGGACTCCATGCGCAATAATGTCTTCAATATCTCAGCACCACAACGTTATACCTGCCAAGTATATCGTTATCACAACACGCTCTCGCGATTGTACGTCAGCGTTTATAAAGATGCGCGACCTGCCCCCGCATTTTATGTGTTGTTCTCGGATGTGGCTTATTTTGCTGGGCCGATGAGTTGGGTAGGGGCGGATTTTGGCGTGGAGTCGGTCGAGCAATGTCTTGGCTTGATGTTACAAGCTGGGTTGATTGAAGAAGCACTGCTTGATGACCCGGCGGTGTATGATTATTTTGCCCAGAGTGTGTCCTTGTACGTTGT
>RFIA01000004.1 GCA_003695675.1 Chloroflexota bacterium | reverse complement strand
TAGTTTATCGGTACTAATTTGACCCGCTTGCCGGTCAATAATGTTTGTGTCGGCGGTAAATAAACGATTGGGGCGAATGTAACTATCGACTTGCAGGTGACCGTTGATGAAATCTTCGTCAGACAATTCAATTGCGTAGTGGTCTGCTCGACTACGTTGGCTCGTAATCATACAACAAATAACATCATCACCGGTGAGTTCAGCGACGACAAGAGCGGGGCGTTTCTTCGATGCGGTTAAATCCGAGAAAGGAAATGGCAATACAACGACGGCACCCCTTACAAATCGTCCCATGCTTGATCCTCTTCCGGTGTATTCCATTCACGGCTCAATACATCTTCCGAAGCAAGCATGGTTGCTAATGATTCGGACATGGGTAAATCTTCAAGCGAGAAGCTAGTTTCATCATCATTGTCGGTTTCGCTCTTGGCGATTTTCGTCATCGCCAATGCACGAAGACGTTGAAGCAAGCCATCAAAATATTTTGGAGATGTTTTGTTCTCACTCATCGCATGGGTTGCCTGTTATTTTCTCTCCTTAATTGTGATTATATCAGTGTTTGCATATCGTGCAAAGAATTCGAATCGCTGATGATGGTTGTTGGTCACTCTGCCACGCCTCGTCGAGAGGCTCATCAATTATCAGCCACCGCATTTTGATCGGTGAGAAGGGCAGAAGAGCGAATGAGTCAATGCTCAGTAGGCAGAGTCATCCTACAAAAATGGTAAGAACATCTATTGCTCGACCAAAAGAGATTTCAAAGACATAGAGAGATTGCAAGTATCACTTCAGCCACTTCGCTGCCAGACATTAAAATGTCCGGCTACCAAAATACCAAACCCACTAAAGGGGTTGTAGAGGCTTATCTTGTTGCTCGACATTCTATCTCATCAAAACTCCCCTTATTCAGTGCCCTTCAGGGCACTTGTCTTTTCGGTAGCCGGACGGCTTTAGCCTCTGGCGGCCTATTCACTTATACGTCTATTGTACTCATACCATCTTCACGATGTAATTTGGTCAAGCACTACACCGGGTAGCTCGTAATCAAACACACATCTTCTAAAGTTATGATTTCTTGATTTTCTGCTCACCGGATACAAGTGCGCTGATTATTAAGAGAGGTAATTGAACGGCAAAGCCGTAACAGAACAAGGCACTGAAGGCGTTCAGAGGCAAAAGAATTTCCTCATCTGGCGACTTTGCGTTACAATAGCGGCATTGAATTTTTGCAACAGGGTTATTGAACAGGAGTACGTCATGACCGACTCGCCGGAAATTCGGGAACAGGTACGGGAATTGAATGCACGCAGCCGCACACTCGTCGGCGGCATCGAACGCTCAGGGGCGCGGGCGATGCTCAAGGCCGTCGGCTACAGCGATGAAGACCTCGCCAAACCGCTCATCGGCGTCGCCAACACATGGACGGAAATCGGGCCGTGCAATTTTCATCTGCGACGCCTCGCCGCACGGGTGAAGGAAGGCATCCGCGCCGCCGGGGGCACACCATTTGAATTCAACACCGTCAGCATCAACGACGGCATCACGATGGGCACCGAGGGCATGAAGGGGTCGCTCATCAGCCGCGAAGTCATCGCCGACTCGATTGAACTCGTCGTTCGCAGCAATATGCTCGATGGTGTGATTGCACTCGCCGCGTGCGATAAAACGATGCCCGGCACGATTATGTCGTTGATTCGATTGAATGTGCCCGGTCTGATGTTGTACGGCGGCACGATTATGCCCGGCGACCACAATGGCAAGCCGGTCGATATTGTCAGCGTGTATGAGGCCATCGGCGCGGTTGCGAATAACAAGATGTCGCTCGAAGAACTCAAGGCGATTGAAGATGTTGCGTGCCCGGGACCGGGCGCGTGTGGCGGGCAATACACCGCCAACACGATGGCGATGATTGCTGAAGTGATGGGCATCTGCCCGATGGGAATGGGCGATGTACCGGCGGTCGATGAAAGCAAGGGCGATGTCGCTTTTCGCGCCGGTGAACTCGTGCTGCAATTGATTGAGCAAGACATCCGCCCGGAACACATCGTCACCCGCGAGGCGCTTGAAAATTCCATCGCCGCCGCCGCCGCGACCGGTGGCAGCACGAACAGCATTTTGCACACACTCGCCTTCGCCCGCGAAGCCGGTATCGACTTCACAATTGACGACATCGAAGCCATCAGCAAACGCACGCCGATTATCGCCGACTTGCGCCCGACCGGACGCTTCGTCGCCTACGATATGTTCCGCGCCGGGGGCGTGCCCCTCCTCGTGCAACGGATGCTCGAAGGCGGTTATCTCAACGGCGATACGCTGACCGTCACCGGGCAGACATTGGCCGAAGCGACCGCGAATGCCGAAGAGACCCCCGGTCAAGAAGTCATCCGCACACTCGACAATCCGATTAAAGACAGCGGCGGTCTCGTCATTCTCAAGGGCAATTTGGCGCCGCGCGGCGCGGCGGTCAAGCTGAAAGGCGATGAACCGCAGCATCATCGCGGCCCGGTACGCATCTTCGACCGTGAGGAACTCGCCTTTCAAGCGGTGCAAAATCACGAAATCAAGAAGGGCGATGTCGTCGTGATTCGCTACGAAGGCCCCGTCGGGGGACCGGGCATGCGCGAGATGCTTCAGGTGACGGCGGCCATCGTCGGGCAGGGACTCGGCCAAGATGTGATGCTCGTCACCGATGGACGTTTTTCCGGCGGCACACGTGGTCTGATGATTGGTCATGTCGCGCCGGAGGCGATGGTCGGCGGGCCGTTGGCGTTGCTGCAAGAAGGCGACATCATCGAAGTCGATATTGCCTCGCGCAGTATCCATGTTGACCTGAGCGATGAAGAACTCGAACGACGCCGCGCCGCGTGGCAAGCGCCGCCACCGCATTACACATCGGGCGTGATGGCGAAGTATGCGCATCTTGCCCGGCAAGCCGACGACGGCGCCATCTCGAATGTGGGTATATAGAAACGGCGAGGACAGCATGTATGCTGTCTTCCCTACATCGTTGTGCCCGGTAGGGACGTGCTACTGCGCATCCCCGTATTTACTTACCAAGATGAATTTTGGTGACGCTTATTTCTTCGTCGTTCGTGTCGCTTCAGTGACTGCGCTTTGCGAGCGTTGTATCCGACCGAGATCGGGCGCGGGACGGTCGAAGCGCAGGGTGATCTCGTGAAGATTCTCTTTGATGTCCGGCGTACTCTTGGTCGTAGGCACCACAAAGCCGCTCTGGTCAGAGGCGCTTCCAAAACCAACTTTCAATTTAATTTCGCTGTCGCGCAGCGCAAGCCCGCCGATATTGCCCTTAATTCGGTCGATTAAACCGCCGACCATTTCAGCAACTTGATCGGCAGGCATCAACGGCGTATCGCCCTCGGCTTCGATTTGTGCCGTCAAGGTGGTGACTTGTGTTTGCAACGAGACACGTTGTTGTTCGAGCGTTTCGACTTGCTTTTCGAGTTCGGCGCGTGCGCTTTTATGGCTATCCCTTTCTTCTTCGACATTGCGCAGGATCGAAGTGGCTTCGGCAGCAGCATCTTGAAGCTGCAACACATCTTTTTGTAGCACGTCAAGCTGTTCGGCGAGGCGACGATTTTCGTCAAGCAATGCGGGCACAGTTTCTGTCCCCCCTTCGAGCGCCTCAATTTTTTCAAGCGCTTCTGCTAGCGCCGCCTCCGCCGTCTCAGCACGTTGCTTGAGCGCATCGATTTCCGCTTGTGCTTCTTCTTGCACACGCGCAAGCATGGCCTGCAATTGCTCAAAGCGTTGCCCGGCATCAGCGAGTTGCATTTGCAAGGCTTGGATATGTTGTTGCGCTTCTTCGAGTTGCCCATCTTTTTCTTGCAGCGCTGCTTCGTTTTCAGCGATTGTTTTTTCTAAGCGAGCGATTTGTTGTTGCGCCGCACGCAATTCTCTCCGCAGCCGATTACGCTCATCGCGGATTGTCTTCTTATCTTCTTTCTCTTTTTCGAGACGATTTTCCAGAGTCTTGAGTCGTCGCAAATCTCTGGCACTCGGTTCGTCAGCCACTTTAGCCCTCCGTCAACTCATCGGGCACAACCACCTCGCGCACGAGTCTATTTTTGTTGTCATGTGCCGTCACAAGCCAACGGCGTTGCTCTGGCACAAAGGCCGCTTTGACATTCAACCCGCCGAGTATCTCACCGAGTCGGGCGACATCCTCCCGTTTCGTCACCGATTGAACGACATCATCGAGCGCACGTTTCGGTGCGGCACGCGATTGCAATTCGTCCGGCGTTGCGGCGACAAAACTGACGCGCAATGTTGAAAGGACGCCGGGATCGACATTGCCGGAACGCACATCTTCGGCGGAGAGTGTCTTCAGCGAGAGATTGCCCACCTCGTCGGACTCAACCGCCGCTTTGACTTCAAGCTCGGCGCTGGCGATGACGATATTCGTCGCGATCTCGCTTTGGCCGTTGCCAATCGCGCCTTGGGCCTGCGACAGCGATTGCCCCGCGGCTTCGAGGAAATCGCGCAGATTGCCGGGTACATTGGTTGCCATAGTGTTTACCCTTCTTCCGCCGGTTCGGGTGTGACGGTGTTGCGGATTAAGTCCAACTGAATGGGCGAAGGTACAGGCACGAGCGTGGCCGTCAACTTCGACGACACTTTCACATCGCGGTTGAGCTTACGTTCAAAGCGCACATTCGATGTGTTCACATACAGGCCGAAGCGTTTTTGACCCGTGCCGGACTCGGTTTCATTTTCGACGATATGAATGTCCATTGTAACTTCAACCGTCGCTTCAGAAAATTGGTAAAATGTCGGCGTGATGCCGATGTCGAGCAGCGATACCGTTTCGGGTTCGCTGTGTTCATACGTCACACTGCCATCTTCGTTGATCGTTTCGGTCACTTGCCGGACGACATTGATGTGTGTATTCGCCAATTCGGTGACGAGTTCTGCCGAAGCCCGGTCGAGGCTGGCCTGTGCATCGGCGATGCCTTCGGCCAGCATACGGACTAAATCGGCGAACGATGTCGTCGGTGTTTCACGCACCGGAATCGACGGTTGGGCAATCGGCGGTCGAAACGGAAGCGCCGGTTGTAATCTTGCGATTGATGGTTCGATGCGATTAAATGTCATAATTTAGTTCGCCTTTTCTTTTTGAAGTCACGCAACTTTACGCATCACATCCACCATGATTCAAGTTGGGGCACAGCAAGTGTGCCCTTACAAGCAACTGTTTGGCTAGTGTGCTGCGTAATTTCAGATATGTGTCAGCAAGGTTGATTAACCGCCGCCGCCACCACCGCCACCTTCTTCAGTGGGTCGATTGTCAACGACCGTGACTTCTGGCAGAATCCGCTCCGGCGGTGGAACCGGCACAAGACGTGTGAAGAGCTTGCTGGTGCCTTTGACTTCTTTGCTGAACTTGCGATTGTGTTTGACGTCAAGGCGCACCGACGCACTCCAAATTGCGAAGCCGACTTTGGCCTTTGAGCTGACCTTGATGTTGGTTTCTCGCGAGGTGGTGGTTTTAATGTCCATCGAGACTTCAATCGTCGATTCGATGAATTGATAGAACGTCGGTTGTAGACCAATTTGCAACAACGACACCGTAATTGGGTCGGCACTTTCAAAACTGACCGTGCCGTCGGCGGCGATAACCTGCGTCACACCGAGCACGAGATCAACTTCGGTCTCGGCTAATGCTTGTGCCGTTTCGATAGATGCTTCGTCGAGCGCCCGTTGCGCATCCGCAATGCCGAGCGCCATTTTGAGGATCATATCTGGAAATGGAACATCAAGTAATTCTTGACCTACACTGGGCATGATTATTCTCCTTTATTCGTTTTTCGAATGGATCGTTTACTGGCGACTTCATCCAATTTGACCATCGCCGTCGGGGTCTAACCCAGCAGCTTGAGCAAATTGTGCGAACCGAACAGGATCAATTGAGACAGGCCCAACAAGTGCAATATCACGATGTTTTTGGAATGCGAGGAAAGTTTGTACAGGCAACATTGCCAGCACAGTGAAACTGTCTGGGATGCGGACAAGCGATTGACCGCCGCATGTTTTGATTAACGTAACCGGGGATCGACCGCGCCCGACAACGAGATACAAGCCACGGTCTGGCAATTCGAGATGAATATTGGCGTCAAAAGCACGCGCTGTGTTTGATTCACCAACATTGAGTTGATCCACTACTAAGTTCCCCCTTTCATTTTGTCCCTTATTTTCTTAATGAAATCGGATTGTGATGACACCTCCTCAATCCACAAGATTAAAGACAAATAACAACGACTTTGCCCCCATTATACGTTAATTTATGAAAAGTGTGCATTTTTCAGGTAGGAGTTTCGTTCTATTTTGAGCCATAAAGATAAATATCAGTAAGAAACCACACACAGAAGGCACAGAACCTGCGCTGTGATAAAATGGAGCTGGTCAAACAATTTGTGCCTTAATGACAAAAAATTTATCTGACGGATAGATTATGATCTTATTCAAGGCTCGCCTCATCATAGGGGAACAGCGCTGGCTACCATCTCTCGACGCCCTGAAGACAGCCGAAGCGCCGTTCATCCTCTTTCGTGTGTTGGTCGTCGCGGCGCTTATCGCGACGATTTTAATCACATTCCCGTTGTGGCAGAGGCACGAGAATCCACCGATGTTACCGCTTCTCGCGCTGCCGGTCATCGATCTCGGTGTGCTGTTGATTGCGTCGCTGCTGCTTGTGCTGCTGCGTCCTGTGCTTGGCATGGTTATCTATACCGCGCTGATGGTGTACGCCATGTTGATCGATCAATTTCGCTTGCAGCCAGAATTTTTCTCGTTGACGCTGCTGTTGTGGGGCACACTACCCAACCGAAATAGCCGCAATATCGCTCGTGCGCATTTGATTGCGTTGTGGATATGGGCGGGATTGAACAAACTACTCAGCCCAAATTTCCTGCATCGCACGGCACAAGGTTTACTCCACGATCTGATTCCAAATCCGCCATTGTGGATTGACGACCACGCTGGGTATATCCTCGCCTTGACGGAGATGGGCGTCGGCCTGTTGATTTTGTATCCGCGCACGCGCAAAATCTCGGCGATGCTGGCCTTTGGCTTGCATATTGGCATCCTGATCACATTATCGCCGCTTGGCCGCAATTGGAATCAAGCGGTGTGGCCATGGAATATCGCGTTAGCCTTCGCCGGGTTCGTCTTTGTTCTCGCATGGCGCGAGTGGTCATTGCGCGAGATGTTGCTGCATCATCGCGGGGTGGCTATCGTCGTTGTGACGTTGATGCTGACACCGGTCGGGTTTTATTTCGGCCTCGTCGATGCGTATATGGCGCACAATCTCTATTCGTCGAATGTGCCGCGTGCTTCCAGCGAAGCCTTCTCGACACAGACAAGTTGGGAAGTCTTCAATGTGCCGACACCGCCGGAGCGTCGCATCTACCGGCAATTCTTCCACCTGACGTGTGAGCCGGGCGACGAACTGCGCATCCGCGATGAACGTTGGTGGTTCCGGCAGCGCGACCAACTCCTCACGCAAGAATTGTGCCCACAGACAGTCGATGATGATGATGTGTGATGAATGGCGTAGATTTTGACAGTCAAGTGTGTTGATGAAATATCGATTCAATGTGATAATAGAAAATGAGGGTGGTTAATTCAGACCGTTTGAGCATTAGCGGAAAATATTGCTCAGATCAATCATTCGCCCAATTGGAGAATAATACGACGCTGATGAGTGAACAAAATCAAGCACAGCCAAAGACAATTGATGAAATATTGAATAATGCTGAAGATCTGACAAATGGACAGCTTATTTACAGCAATGCTGTGCGCGTACACGCCTCATCAAATGATGTTACGCTCGATTTGTACATTTTGGGGACAGATCCGCGTGACCCAGTAAATAATCCTGTGCAGGCAAAGCATCTACATCGAATTGTATTGCCGCTCGGTACAGCTAAAGAAATGGCACAAATTGTACTCAATGTGACATCACAATGGGAGGAAGCATTTGGGATTTCTTTGCCTTTTGCGCTCAACAATAAGACAGAAACCAATGTGAAAGGTGACAGAGGAGATAACTAGATATTATGGCTTTGTTCTCAGGATTTAATGCCTCAGGCACTGCCTCAAACGGTATGTGGCATAGTAAAACGAAATCGATTGATGCCGTTGATGTTGCTGCAAAGCGAGAAAACATCATCTCGATAGGAGACGTTTTTACATCTTATGGGAATGGCAATTTTCAAGTGACTGCCAGCTCATCGGCTCATACTTTTATGGGCAAATATCCAGCCCATCATGCTGTTTGGCTTGAAGTGGATAAAATTGCAGCAGAAATTGATGACAATCCCACAATGTATGCGGGGATGGATGATGATTGGTTTGCCGAGTTGCGTGGCAGTTGGGATGATCGATTAGCAGGTATTTATGGATCTGAAGAGGGGCAATAAATATCTCTTTGACACGACAGTGTTCATCGGTTGGTTCCGCGGCCATTCTGAAGCTAGAAAACTTGTTCATCAGGCACGGTTTCAAAATATCTTTGTTGCCTATTCGATTATCACTGAGGCAGAGTTGTGGGCTGGAATTCGCGACTTGCGTACACCGGAGCAACACATTGCCCTGCTAAAACCATTTCATCGATACTTCATCAATGTGACTATTGCTCGGCGCGGTGGTGAGTTGCGGAGTTTGCTTGCGCAGTCGGGCATTGCAAAGGGGCGAGTACCGGGCATCGCTGATTGTATCATTGCCGCGACTGCCGAATATTACGAGTTGACGGTCTGTTCCAAAAACACAAGAGATTTCAATTTGTTCAAACAGTACGCGATTCAGGTTGCTGAATATCATTGACTTTGTTCCCCTCAAAACAGCAATTGAAAATCTTCGACTGTCAATTGCGCGACGAGGCCAACACCGACAATCAACACGGCGGCGAGGGCGCTTTTTTGTAGCAGAGCGCGTTGTTGAATATTCTCGCGATAGACACCGGGCAGCGCAAGCGTCAGCACCATGCCGAGCAAAATGCCGAAGAAAACTTGTGTGCTGTTCAACACGCTGACAAGTGGGGGCGGCCCGCCGAGATCAATCGCCCGCAAGCCAACGAGTTTGGCGAATGTGAATACCGACTCGCTTATCATAATGTAGGCGAGATAACGGCGTGGGATGATACGTATGCTTTCGTTGACGTCATGCCGGAACTCGGCCATCACGATATAGAAAAATAACGCCCCGGCGCCAAATCCCATACTTTCATACGCCAAGACATCGAACAACGCCGCATTTTCGAGATTGATGTCGCTGAGCGTAATCGAACTCGCGATGATGATGTTGGCGCCAAGAATCAGCCAGAACGCACTCGACAAGCGAAAGCCGCCGCTTGTCTCTTCCGAACGGACAAACGAAACCAAGATCACAGCCGACAAAATCAAGATGAAGCCGATGAATTGCTGGCCGGAAATCGTTTGGTCGACGAGACTGTCCGGCAGAATGACCGAGATCAACAACACAAAAATCGGCGCGGTTTGCAACAACATGATGACATTGCTAGCGTGTTCGCGAGAGAGCGCCGTGAAGTACAACATCGCCGCAATCGCGATTGAGCCGCCTTGTATGGCGATCAATATCGTGCGGTCGAGTTCGAGTAGGGGCATACCTTGTGCAAGCCACACGACGATGCCCCAAAACAACCCGGTGACGCCCGCATACAACACAACGACACGCGGTTTATGCACCATACGTTCGACGATCAATTTGTCCGAGAAATTGACGACCGTTAATATGAGCGGCGCAAGTAAGGCGAAGACGACCCAACTCATGATGTGATGGCCTCATGGAAAATATCACGCGCTCAGTATACAACCCCGAAACAACACGAAAAGATTTTGGCTCATGGGTAAAGCCAACATGTGGGGGCAACGTGCTGCGTCGCCCCTGCTATTTGGATACAAGAGTCGAATTGGATGAGCGATGACAAAAAGGAAAACAAAGTTGAAAATAGCATACAATCATTGACGGTTTCGGCATAGAGCCAAAAGCGTATCTTGTGCTGCAATTTGGCGCTCTCGGTCGCTCAAATTTTACAGATTCTAAGAAAAAAATGAGACTTTTGTTGTATCACATTTCATTTTTTGCGTTATAATCATTCATGATGTAATAGTTGCGGAACGATTGGCTGGTAGCCTCACGGCGTACCCTCGCAGTTGATCCTAACAATTGAATACATCGTTTAAGCGCGGCGGTAGTCTCTGAGTAGAGATTACACGCCTCTATTGCTGTCTCTTAGTTTATAGAAGGAGCTTGCCTTTGGAACAACAACTCAGTGGTCTGATCGTCAAAGATCAAAGTGGTTTTTTCGATGTAGAAACGGAGGACGGATCAATTTACACATCCCGATTACGGGGCCGCTTGATGGAAGAAGCGAAAGAGTCGGACATTGCGGCGATAGGTGATCGGGTCAAGATACAAATCTTGGAAGATGGTACCGGTGCGATTGAAGAAGTGCTGCCCCGCGAAACGGTACTCTCTCGGGCAATGCGCACCACCGGTAGACGGGGAGTCGGGCAAGCAGAGCGCGAACAAGTCATCATCGCGAATGCCAATCAGATGTTCATCGTCGTCGCAGCAGCACAACCGACCCCGAACTTCAAATTATTGGATCGGATGTTGGTCGCCGGGGAAGCATCCGAAATTGATGACATCATCATCGTCGTCAACAAAATAGATCTCGGTATTCCTGCAAAATTAGACAAACGATTGAAGGACTATGCGCGTATCGGCTATCCGATACTGTATACGAGTGCTGTCTTGCCACAAGGTATCGATGAGTTACGCGCTTTGCTCAAAGATCGTATTTCGGTCTTCACCGGGCCATCCGGCGTCGGCAAGACGAGTTTGCTCAATCTGATTCAACCCGGTTTGGGACGCGCCGTCAAAGCGATCAGCGCATTCAGTCAAGAAGGTGTTCACACCACCCGCGACAGCGCTCTCATCAAACTTGAAATGGGCGGCTATTTGGCTGACACACCCGGTATGCGCGGGATGAAGGTGTGGGACATTGAGCCGGACGAACTCGATGATTATTTTGTCGAAATTGCGGAACATGTTGCGCAGTGTCGTTTTGGCGATTGTTCGCACACTAACGAACCGGGATGCGCGGTGTTGCAAGCGATCAAATCGGGCGACATCAGCCGGCATCGTTATAAAAATTTCGTGACCCTGCGCGAGGAATTAAAAGACACCTATTGGGTTTACTAATCGTCCGTTTATATCAAATCGATCATGCGGGCGTGGCTGTAGCTGCGCCTTTTTGTTTCTGAAACTGTCCCTTCACGGAGTCTTCGCGCTAGAGATTTCGGCCAACAACTCGGCATAAAGATAGGTTCCTCAAAACGCGCGAAACACATCAGCGCTGGGTGTATCTATTCGATGATGTTGGGCAAGCACAGGAACACGTCGGCGGCAGCTGGGAAGCAACACGGGCGCTACTCGGCGGCAATCTCGGCGAGATGACTCGTCTCGGTATCCCTGTACCCCCGGTTTTACCGTCACGACCGATGCCTGCAATGCGTATCATGCGGCCAAGCAACAATGCCCCGACAGACACGGCATGACGTGCCCCTACTACATCAAATTGAACACCTCGATATATAGATAGACAAACGCCGTCACGAACAGCAGTGAGTCTACGCGGTCGAGGACGCCGCCATGACCAGGCATCAGGTCGAGGCTCGGCAAGTGCGAGTCTTTGACGGCGAAGTAACGCTTGATGGCCGACTCGAACAGGTCGCCGATGGTGGCGACGACCGGCGCGAGAATCAGCAGCGGCAATGCGGACACCGTGAAGATTCCGCCCGCAACGAGGACGACGACACCGGCGATTGTCCCGCCGATGAACCCGGCAACAGCGCCTTCAACGGTCTTCTTCGGCGAGATGCGCGGCGCGAGTTTGTGCTGGCCGAACCGTCGCCCGCCGAAATAGGCGAAGGAGTCGGTCACCCACGTCAAGACGAGCGCTGTCAGCAACCATGTCAAGCCGTCGGGCAATGCCCGCAACAAAATGACGAACGCCGCCGGTATCGCGATATAGACGACCGCGCCGAGTGTCGTCGCAGCGCGTAAGACGGCTTGTGATGCCGCGTCCGGTGTGCGGGCAAGTTCCCACACGAGCGCGATGAGCAAACCGAGAGCGAGCGCCGCTTGCCACAAAGCAGCCTCGTCACTGTGAAAGCCGACGATGATGATGAGCGCCGCGACGATCCCAATGACGCGATTGCCGCGATAAATCCATTCGCGCCCCATGGTGTACAATTCCAGCAAAGCGAATACGGCGATAACCGCGATGAATATCGTGAACGGCAACCCGCCCGCTACCACAAAGGCAATCGCGATGGGGAGTAACACAAGCACAGTGCGGATACGGCGTTTGAGATTCGATGGTTTAGCTGAATGGTCGGGTCGTGCGGGGCGTTGTTCGGTAGACGATTGGGACATGTTGCTTTGCCTGTATTCGGTCAATTGTCTTATTGTGGCGTATGCCCATCATTCGCGCAACCGTCGAAAATGCTTCTGCGAATTGGACGAATCTTCAGGCCGCAAAAATCCATAACCTGAGGTACAATCGTATAGTATAGCGGTTCTTCAAAGTGGAATCTTTGAGAATCATGGGCATTTGATTGAGGTGTAGGGGGACGTACTGTGTCAACAAGTTCACTCATCGGGCGACAGTTTGGTAAATATAAAATTTTAGAATTGCTCGGCAAAGGTGGTATGGCGACCGTCTACAAAGCCTTCCAAGAAGACATCAATCGCTATGTTGCCGTCAAGGTGCTGCCGCCCCAACCCGACCGCGACCCGCAATTCATCGAACGCTTCCAACTCGAAGCACAGACGATTGCCCGTCTACAACACCCGCATATTCTGCCAGTTTATGATTACGGTAGCGAAGGCGACATCCTCTATCTCATCATGGCCTTTGTTCAAGGGGGGTCGTTGGCCGACCGCATCAGACAAGGGCCGGCGCCGCTCAAAGCCGTTGACCGGGTATTGAAACATGTGGCCGGTGCGTTGGACTTCGCGCACCGGCAAGGCATCGTGCATCGCGACATCAAGCCGGAGAATATTTTGATCGACCGCGAAGGTCACGCGCTGTTGGCAGACTTCGGCATCGCCAAAATTGTCGGTGGCGACTCAAAATTGACGGCGACCGGCGGCATTGTCGGCACGCCGATGTATCTCGCGCCGGAACAAACCAAAGGCTTGCCCGTCACGGCACAAGCCGATATTTATGCGCTCGGTATTGTTGTTTATGAAATGTTGACCGGGCAGGGGCCGTATTCGGCAGACACACCGATGCAAGTCGCGCTCAAACATGTGATGGAGCCGGTGCCCGACATTTTGACTGTCCGCCCCAATTTGCCACCGGCGCTCGGCCCGGTGATGGCAAAAGTGATGGCCAAAGAGCCGGAAAATCGTTATCAAAGCGCCGCGCAATTTGCCGAAGCCTTCACCCTCGCCATCGGCGATCAAGCCTCGACGACAGACCTCGACTTGCCCGAAGTCACCGGGCAACTCCAAGCGTATCAAACCGGGCATACCGGTATGCCGGTGGGAACGATGGGGTATGCAGCACCTTCTAGGACGCCCCCCCCGTCACAGCCGATACAAATCATCACATCATCAAACGACAACCGGTTGATGATCATCGTCGCCGGGGCGGCCTTCATGTTTTTGGCGATTATCATCATCGCGCTCCTTGTGGTGATCGTCCTCAACGATGACAGCCCGCAGACAATTATTCAAGCGACGAATGTGCCCTCGACATCGGTGGCAGCCAGTAATGATGGCGGCGGTGGCCTTGCTGCTGCCACACCGACTACGCAGATGGGTATCGGGGCGGTGGATACAAACAATAGCGGTGAATTTGGTCGTCTCAGTTTTAGCAGCGACAAAGCCCGCGGCGACACCGTCAACTTGCGCGTGATGAATCTCGCCCCGCCGAGTGATGGCGAAATTTATACGGCGTGGTTGGTGAATACCATGAACGACGAAACCTTACCGCTTGGCGAAGTCACGCTTGACCCGCTCGGTAATGGTGCGCTGGTTTTCTCGGACGAAGATGGGCGCACGCTGCCTGCGGCCTATAACGCGGTCATCATCACGCGCCAACCTGAAATGGGCGATGCGCCGTCTGACGATGTGATGTATAGCGCTCAATTACCGATTGAAGTCACTGAGGCGCTGCGCGAGATTCTCGTCGAGTCGGAGAACGGCATCGAAGGGGGGAGTTTGCTCGATGCGGCTTTGGCCGAAGCCGATCTCGCCACGCGACACACTAGTCTTGACCACGCGGCATTTAATCTCGGCGGCTTGCTAGCCCGCACAGAACACACCGTCAATATCCTTTTGAATACACGCGACGATTATGACGGCAATGACACCCCCGAAAATCCGGGTTTTGGCATTGGCGTCGCGCCGACACTTGATCGTATCGAAGCTGAGTTGAACACGGTTGCCAACGCGCCGGGCGTGCCGACACATCTGCAAAGCGATGTCGAACGTGTGCGCCCTTGTGTCCAAAATGCGCGCCAGGCGATGAATGAATTGATTGAGTTGGAACGTGGTTGGCTGCAACTGACGTCGGAAGCGGCGGTGAATGCGGAGGACGAAGTCGTCGAGTCGGTGAATCTCATCACGACGCTCATCGAAGGGACAGACTTGAATCGCAACGGGCGGATTGAACCCTTCCCCGGCGAGTGTGGTTTGCAACAATTGGAAGATTTTAGTTTGTTGCTCGGCAATATGGATATTGAAGAAGGCGGCTTGAGAGACGCCTCGACGGAATAGTGTCGCTCCTCCTCTGAAAATAGTGATATTCAACTGCAAAGATGCCAAGAACGCCAAAAAACAAGAACGCCAAAAAAAACGAAACGATTCAAGATTCAACGTCATTGAGTTTACTGATTCAACATCGCCTCTAATCGGTCGAGGCCGCTGTCAAACAAGTCGAGCGCTTGGGCGGTGTTGCGCAAACCGGGACTCGCCGCGCCGATGAGATTGCCGCTTGAACAGGCGGCGGCGAAATCGCTCCACCCTTGCCGCAGCAAACTGAGACCCGTGTTGATGTCGATGGCTGCCGCTTGTAATTCCAGCGAGGCGAGCACCGCTTCTTGAGGCAGTATGTAATCCTGTGGAATCTCCGGCGGGACTTCGCGGCAACCATCAGTTGTTCCCACAGCTTGCGCTTCCGACCAGAATTGATTGAGCATCGTATATGCACCGCGCGGTGACCGCACCATATCGACAATATTCAATAATTGACCGCGATGGAAATTGAGATTGGCATTCGGCGTGGCCGTCGGTTCAACTGTCGGCGCATCGGTCGGCACCGGGGTATCCGTCGCGAGTGCTTCCGTCAATGTTTGTTCAACAAGCGGCAGTTGCTCCAAGATATTCGCCAGCGATGCGAGCGGTTCGCCGACCGCATCGGCGGTCAGAATCACCACCCCCCGACACGAATTGTCGAATGGTGTCTTCGCAGTGGTGAGGTCGGCCTGAAGCTGATTGATATTGTCAACGACTTTGACAATCTCTGGGTCTATATTCGCCGGGAGGTTGCTGAGGGTCGGCGGCACATCAATCGTGGCTTGGCAATCAACTACGCCGCCATTTTGTACATTTTGCAATTCTCGCTGCAAAGCCGTTGTGCCATTACGCAACCGTTCTGCCGTGAAACGAATCGTCTCGTTGAGATTTTCGTCAGTGATGGCGCTGGCAACAACCTCACCATCCGCAGCATTGTCTTCATCGTCACCACCGCCGAGAACGACGCCCAAAGCAAACAACACGACAGCCGTCACTAGCAAGATGCCTTGTACAATCCACAACGTCCGTGCGGACTTATGCCTGCGGCCAACACGTCCCGTAGGCATGATGAACGGTTCGCCACGCTCGACGGATTCTCGATAAATGGCTTCGAGTCCTCTAAAATGCGCCAACGATTTCTCCGCCGCTTGCCGAACGCCTTTGTCTGGGTCGGTTTTATAAAATGTTGCGATGTCCTCAATGGCCTCAAGCACATTGTTATCCGTCAACCATTCAATCGCCGCCCGGCGCACTTTGGCATCATCGTGCAGCAAATTAGTCACTCGTGCATTGAGTTCTTCATCGCTAATGTGACTTTGATAATCAAACATACCTAATTGCTCCCGCAATTAATCGAGAAAATCCATACTAAATGGTTCACATTCGGCAAGCGCCGTGTTCACAATCAATAATACGGAAAGATGTGCGAGACTCCAACCGCGAACATGTGCAGTGCGATACCTGCACTCCTCTATCATACGGCAAGACGAATTTGTCCGAAAGTAAAGTTTGTAGGCGATTCAGCGACGATTACGACCACGACAGACCAATTGCGTTCTTAAGTCCATCAATGGTATGCTATGGACTCATACGATCACAATCGAGTATGCTAGATTCGTAAAATGACCAAAATTTGATGTGTGTTTGCAGTGCTTCTTAGGACAATGCTATATCCCCGCTCGTTCAACATGGTAGCAATCATGCCGACCTCAACATCGAGAGGTTTCAGGAGGCTGTTCAATGCTTAATTCAACGAAACTCAACATTAACCTAGACCGCGATGGCGAAGAACCCATTTATCGTCAACTCATCCGTCATATCCGAATGCAAATCGAAAGTGGCACATTGCGAGCCGGGATGCGTTTACCGGCGAGTCGAGACCTCGCCAAGCAGCTCAACATCAGCCGCATCAGTGTTGTCAACGCCTATGCCGAATTGCGTGCCGAAGGCTATTTGAGTGCGCACGCCGGGCGCGGCACATTTGTCGCCGGTGACGGCGGTAGCAACGGTGCCGAAGTGAATGGCAGCAATAATAATAGTGCAGAAAATGAGTTGCCGACAACCCCCGACCGTTCGATTCGTGAGATGATGCACATGGCACGCAAGCCGGGGGTGATTAGTTTTGCCGGTGGTGCGCCGCCGAAAGATTTCTTCCCCGTGACACATCTGCGCGAGGCCATCAACGCAGTGATGGAGCGCGATGGGGCGCAAGCGCTAGCTTATGAAATGCCAGAAGGTTACGGGCCGCTGCGTGTTGCCGTGCGGGATTACGTCAGCGCGTTAGGAATCCGCACCCATGCGGACAATGTCCTCATCACCGGCGGCACACAGCAAGGTATCGATCTCGTGATTCAATCGCTGCTCTCTGAGGGAGATACACTCGTTACCGAAAACCCGACGTATCTCGGCGTCATCGACATCGCTCGTACACGTCGCATTCAATTGCATGGCATCTCGTCGAGCAACGAAGGCATCCGCCTCGACATGCTGGAAAATTATATTCTCGATCATCATCCCAAATTGATTTATGTCATGCCGTCGTACCAAAATCCGACCGGTTCTATCATGCCGTTGCATCGGCGGCGGCAGTTGCTCAATCTCGCCAACGACCACAAAATCCCAATTCTCGAAGACGCTGTGTATCATGAAGTCCGTTTTGAAGGCGAACAACAACCGCCGCTCAAAGCGCTTGATGACACAGGGATTGTGATTCATGTCAGCGGCTTCACAAAAATCTTGCTGCCAGGGATGCGCATCGGTTATTTGATCGCCGACAGCCCGCATTATGAGCGTCTCGTGCGCGTTAAACAAGCGGCGGACATCGCCACCCCAGGACTCAATCAGCGAGCGATTCATTGGATTCTTGAACGCGGTGTCATCGCCCAATATCTCGAACGCAATAACAACGAATTCAAACGACGGCGCGATGCAGCGCTCGAAGCGGCGGACAAATACTTCCCGCCCGGTTCATGTTGGAATGTGCCGCAGGGTGGGCTGTATTTGTGGATTGCATTGCCGAAAACCGGCCCGACAGCCGCCGAGTTGTACATCACGGCGGTGCAGCACGGCGTCGCCTACGCGATTGGCAATGTCTTTTACACCGACAACTGCGGCAGTTACCGGATGCGCATCAATTACGGGGCGCACCCCCCGGCGGAAATCGAGAAGGGCTTCCGTGCATTGGGGCGTGCATGGCGTGAACTCGCCGCCGATTACGCCGAGATGGACAAAGCGCCGCTCCTCTGAACGCAGAACGGATTCAACCGCCAAGACGCAAAAGACGCAAAGAAAAACGAAACGATTCGATTGGTATGACATACCGCATCTTATTCGTCGCATCGTTGCATCACCCGGAGGCGTTGCAACAGGCCATTGACGCCATGCCGCCGGGCGAGTCGCTGCCGTTGTTCCCGCCGAGTATGGGGCAGCATTTTTGGGAGAAAGCCTTCCGCAAACGCGGTCACACACTCGATGTTTTTTATCGCAATTTGCCGAGCATCGGGCGGGCGAGATTTCAACGTCATGCACAAGGCGTCACACCGGGCAAGGTTATCGCCGCGTTCGGACGACGCCTGCCACCGCGCCTCAACATCGAATATAAGTTACGCAATCGGCGTTTGATCGAGCAGGCGCGTGCATTCAAGCCGGATGTGTTGTGGCTCATCGGCGACAACACCGTCATCTATCCACAAACCCTCGCGGCGATCAAAGGCGAGACCGGCTGCAAAATCGTTTATGCGTCCGGTACATCGCCGGTCGTTTTCTCGCACAGCATGGAACGTCGCGCCGCACCCCTTTATGACCTCGTTCTCGTCAACGACTATTATCATGGCGTGCAATGGCTTGAACTCGGCGCGAAGCAGATGGAAGCCCTGCCCATCGCTGCCTGCGACCCGGACTTTCATCATCCATACGACCTCACGGATGAGGAACGCGCTGCATATTCGTGCGATGTCGCTTTCGTCGGGACGCTTGTGCCCGGCAATCTCTACAGCCGCCGTGTAGCGGCACTCGAAGCGCTGCGCGATTTTGATCTCGGTGTGTGGAGTGTGCATGATGTCCCCGCGAGTCTGCGACCGCATCTGCGCGGCTCAGCACTCGGCGAGACCATGCTGCGTATTTTCTCGGCGGCGAAGATTTGCGTCAACCCGCACGGCGATTTCATGCTGCATGGCGGTAATATGCGTTTGTTTGAGGCGGCGGGGGTCGGCATCTTTCAACTCGCCGAAGACCTGCCCGGTGTCCGCGAATACTTCACACCCGGCGAAACGATTGTCACCTACCAAGATCACGATGATTTGCGCGAGAAGGTGGCCTACTATCTCGCGCATGAGGACGAACGTCAAGCGATTGCCGAACGTGCGCGGCAGCATGTTTATGCCCAACATACCTACGACCAGCGCGTCGCCCGTGTCGAGGCACTGCTCATGCAGATGATTTGATTGCGGAGGCTCCTCATCCTCTGAAAATAAGACGGATCAACCGCCAAGTCGCCAAGAAAAAGCAAAAGATTCGCCGCAGAGACGCAGAGCAAATCTCTGTGCCTCTGCGGTGCAAACATGTTTATCCGACTAATCGTCGCCCGGTTTCCACGTCAATTTGACGCGCAGATGTGAAACGCCGCCGGACTTGACAATCGTTACGCTGGTATCTTCCCTGAGGCTCAACTCGAAGGCCAGCTCGATTTTGCTCGGCGGGTTGTCATCGCCCAATGCCTCAATCATCGCGCTGACGCGCTTTGCTGTGCGATAAATGGTTTGCATCGCATTGTTGACGGCTTCATTTGAATGCTGTTGTTCTTCTTCGCGCTTTTCATCGCTTTTTGCTGTCTCTTTGTAACCGAGACCCGTATTCTTTTCCGTCGGGGTCAAGTCAACGAGAATCGGGCCGTTCTCAAAGTCCAACTCGAATTCAGCCATGATACGATCTATTTCTCCTTCGATTTAACTATTTCACATTGCACAGTATACCAGAGACCCGCTAGCACGACGACACACACATATAGACAGGCTAACCGCTTGTTGGCGGGATCGTCAAACATGGGGACGTTACAAATAATGAGCGAACCACGCCAGCATATCGCGATACATCGTGTCGGTATACCCGTGAGCAACACCGGGATAGATGCGCGTCTCGAATTGTGACGACGCATCATACAAAGCGTAGACATGCCGGGCGTATTCATCAATGGTATGCACACCTTCAATCGGCGAGAGGGGGTCGGAGTCGCCGATGATGATGCGTTGTGGACGCGGTGCGGTCAACGCGACGAGGATTTCCATGTCCATCTCGCTGCGCAAAATGGCGGGGATGTAATAATAAATCCCGTGTCGGAACAAATCTCCTGTCGCTAGAAAATCTCGATAGCGAGTCATCTGCGCGACGGGAATCGCCACGCTGATGCGGTCATCCAACGCGGCAAGCCATGTCGCCCGTGACCCGCCGAGACTCATGCCGGTCGTGCCGACACGCGCCGCATCGACCTCCGACCGGCTGAGCAAATAATTGAGCGCGAGCATATCGTCGCGCACCATCATGCCCCATAATGTGCTGCCCTGCCACAAAAATTGCTTGAAGAGCGACAATTCGGTTTCACTACCGGACTCCCGCGCACCGGCGGGGCCTTGTTGTTGCCGTTGGCCGAAGGCATAGGCGTCAATGGCGAAGACGATGTAGCCGCTTGCCAGCAATCCCATCGCCGAAGGCCGCCCGGTGATGCGGTCGTTGAAGATTTCGTCTTTGCCAATGAAATATTGGCCGCCATGCGCATGATGATACAAAACGGCGGGACTCGGTGCGTCGAGATTGTCGGGCAGCAGCAGGTAGCCGTAAACAGTCGCGCCTGTGCCGTTGTCGAATTCGATTTTCTCGACCGTGTAGCCACTGCGCGGTATGCGTTGTGTGATCGTTGCCGTGGGCGTGAACACAGGCGGCACATCGCCGAGATGCTGCCACAACGCCTCGCGCAGTGAATCGCGTCGCGATTCCCACTCGTCAAGCGTTGCCGGTCGTCGAATCGAATCATTCCTCATCGGTGTAGCTGACTTCGCCGCCGAGTTCGGCACCGAGTTGCGCGAGCGGGTCGTCGGGCGGCGCGGCATCGGCAGCTTGCGGCTGACCAAATTCCGCGAGGACAATTTGCACCTGCAAGCGCGTTTGATGGACATCGCCGAGTGCGCGTTCAAGTGCTTGCCGTTTTTCCGCCGTGTCGAGTTTTTCTTTGAAAACATCGTTGGCCACGGCGACGACGACGCGATTGCCATCGACATGATAGACTCGTGCGTGGTCTAACAAGGCCGGTAATGACGGATTGTAACGACGGGCGGCGCGTTGTGTCAGCGTCCACTTTTCAATCAAGACATCGCGGGCGATGACCGGCGGCGCACCCGGTTCGAGTTCCGGTGGCGGGGTCAGGTCGGGTTGTGGCGGTGATGACGGTTGCGCTTGTGATGCACGTCCTTGCTGCGCGGGCGCTTCGGCATAGACGACCTCTTGCGCACCCTGCACGCTTTCGATGAGCGCGAGTTCGAGCGACAACTGCGGTTGCCATCCACCGCGAAACGTGTTGACCGCTTCGTTGAAAGCCCGCACCGCCCGCAGCAATTGCCCACGTTCGATTTGCTGCGCTTGCAAGTCGTACAGGTCGCGTTCTTCGGCGGACGCTTCGACGAGTTGCGAACCGGCGGTTTGCGTCAACAATATCGCCCGCAAATGCTCGACCATCTGCTGCCCGAATTGACGCGGGTCGCTGCCGCCATCAACCGCTTGATTGATAATTTCTAAACCGAGCGCGACATCGCCATCAATCAAGGCCTGCGCGAGTTCACGGACGGCGGCGTTATTCGCTGTGCCGAGAATGCGCTGCACGACATCAAGCGAGATGACTTCATCCGGGTCGGCGACAATTTGGTCGAGCAAACTGATGCTGTCGCGGACGCTGCCGGTGCCTTGCCGGGCGATGAGTTCAAGCGCGGCGCGTTCGAGATGGAGACCTTCGCTCTCCGCGATCAGTTGCAGACGGTCGGCGACTTCGTGCAGCGACACACGGCGGAATTCAAATTGCAGACAGCGACTCTTGATCGTCGCCGGGACTTTGTCGATCTCGGTCGTCGCGAGGACGAAAATCGCGTGGTCGGGCGGTTCTTCGAGTGTTTTGAGCAGGGCGTCGAAGGCATTGCCGGTGAAGCGATGGACTTCATCGATGATGTACACTTTGTAACGCCCTTCGCCCGGCGTGAAGGCGATTTTGTCGCGCAAATCACGGACATCATCGACGCCGGTGTGTGTCGCGGCATCGATTTCGATTAAGTCGAGGAAGCGGCCTTCGTTGACGGCGATGCACGCTTCGCATGCGTTGCACGGGCGCATGGACGGGTCTTCGTGCAGGCAATTGACGGCCTTCGCGAGCAAACGCGCCGTCGTCGTCTTGCCGGTGCCGCGCGGCCCACTGAACAGATACGCATGACGAATACGCCCCGTCGCGAGCGAATTGCGCAATGTGCGTGTGATGTGCTCTTGCCCGACGACATCTTCAAAACGCGCCGGTCGCCATTTGAGATACAACGCTTGTTCTGGCAAATTTGATCCCCCGCAAAGACATTTTATTGAACTGCAAAGGCGCAAATGACGCAGAGAAAATATTGCATTAACGCTGTGGGGGGGACGCGATACTGCGCGTCCACTGGACTTTGGCCTTTTTTGCAAGAAGAAAGACCTTTTGTTAAAGTTGAGTTATCAAAAAAAACAACGGCAAAAGGTCTTCCCAATGACAAGTATGGCGCAAAACAACGAACTTCTCAATGTAGAATCTCAACAGTATTGAAAAAAACGATTTGAACCGCCAAGACGCCAAGAAAAGCTCGACTCTCTTTTGTTTCTAGCCGATTGATGAATCGAGGTCATATCATGAACATCGCGCAATTGTTTTCGTTGCAGGGCAAGGTCGCAATCGTCACCGGCGGGACGGGTGTGCTTGGCGGCGCCATGACGCATGGTTTGGCGGCTGCCGGTGCTAAAGTCGGTGTACTCGGCAGACGCGCTGAGAAAGCGCAAACTGTCGCCGATGCCATCATCGCATCCGGTGGCGAGGCGATGGCGCTGCCCGCCGATGTTTTACAAAGCGAGTCGCTACACACCGCGTGTCAACACATCATCGACGCATGGGGGCGTATCGATATTCTCATCAACGCCGCCGGGGGCAATATGCCCGACGCGACCATTTTCGGCGAGCTGACATTCTTCGATATGACCGAAGACGCGCTCAATCAAGTCGTGCAACTCAATCTCAACGGGTCGGTTCTGCCGTCGCAGGTCTTCGGCGAGGTGATGGTGGAGCAAGAAAGCGGCGTCATCATCAATATCTCGTCGATGGCCGCGCAGAAGATTCTGACGCGAGTCATCGGGTACAGCGCGGCGAAAGCGGCGATTGACAATTATACGAAGTGGCTAGCTGTTGAACTGGCGACGAAATATGGCGCGGGATTGCGCGTCAATGCGATTGCGCCGGGCTTCTTCATCGGTGAACAGAATCGATCATTTTTGCTGAATGATGACAACACACTCACCGAACGTGGTCAGCAGATTATCGATCATACGCCGATGGGACGCTTTGGCGAACCGGATGAATTGGTCGGGACGGCGGTGTGGTTAGCGAGTGATGCCGCCCGTTTTGTGACGGGCATCGTCGTGCCGGTCGATGGTGGTTTCTCCGCCTTCAGTGGGATTTGATGTTGACACTGGCACGTGCTTTTGACAGTATGCGTGAATTGCGCAATCGACAATCTGCCTGTAAGAGACCAGTTCGCAGCTATCTTCATCGTTCAAAGACCCAGCGTGTCGCCGTGTTGGGGAAGTCGCTTTCTTTCCATGCCATCACAATCTGCGGCGCGACGCCATACGTGACTCCGGTTTCCGAATGCAAGTCGCCTGCGCTAGGTGTGAAAGACACGTACTTTTTACCGTAATCTGCCGCGATGCGTTCCAGCAAAGACATATCATCCACGCTGAAGACCTCACCTTCGACAATCACACAATCGTCACCGCTTTCGAGATGGACGACGACCTGTGGATTATGCGAAAGATTGCGTGCTTTGACGGCGCTCTTCGCGCTGCCAAAATAGATCACATCATCCACAACGACTCCCCACACCGGCGCGGCGTGTGGACGACCATCGGGGCGAGTCGTACAAATCCAATAATTGCGTGATTTGGTCATCTCATCGCGCACCCACGTCCACGCCATCAAACCTTCGTCAGTCGCAGCGATGCCGTAATTGCCCATGATTGGGCGTTGCGGTTTTGGTATTTTTAGTTGCATGGCTTCCCCTTGAACATAAAACGATATTCGCAAGAGGGACAAATGAACAGCTTTTATTCGGTATAATCAGTAACTATCATCTTCGAACTCATCCAATGGTCGGAGGATTTCCAACAATTCTGCACGAGTCCATTTTCGGGTACCTTTTACAGTAGCACCAATAATTTGATCTGCTAAATCGCGTTTTGATTCAAGTAGTCGATCAATGCGCTCTTCAAGCGTTCCCTCTGTCAAGATGCGATATACATAAACAGTCTGCTCTTGTCCGATTCGGTGGACTCGGTCAGTTGCCTGATCCTCAACAGCAGGATTCCACCATCTGTCCGCATGAATAACATGATTGGCAGATGTCAAATTGATGCCATGTGCAACGGCTTTGATACTGCATAATGCACTAGTTGATTGACCACTATTGAAGTCGTCAATCAATTCTTGCCTATTTGTGGTGCTACCATCTATTCGTATGAAGCTTATCTTGCGCTCTACAAGCGCGCTCTCGAGTAAAGACAACATATCAAGAAAATGTGTGAAAACAACAACTTGTTGCTCAAGGTTCGCGATCTCTTCAATCTTGTCCACCACCCAATCAAACTTGTTAGAGCGGTTATGTAAGGGACGGGCATCCTTGGTGATGATTCTAGGATGGTCGCATGTTTGCTTTAGTTTTGTTAGTAGCGGTAGAATGTTAACATTCTCACCGCGTCGCAAAGCTTCTCCCACATGCTTATATCGTCCCTGTATTGCACCATATATTTGTTTTTGTTCTTCGGTCAAGGAACACCATTCATCAATTTCAATTTTCTTCGGTAGATCTTTTGCGACATCTTCTTTTAAGCGACGCAATATAAATGGACGTATTTTGCGTCCAAGCCTGACAGTGGCACTTGACTCACGAGATGCGATCTTGTCTTCGAAAACACGTTTGAAAGTATAATATTTTCCCAAATGACCGGGCAACAGAAAGTCAAATATTGACCATAATTCAGAAGGACTATTCTCGACCGGTGTGCCACTAAGCGCAAGGCGGTGCGTTGCATTCAATTTCTTTATTGCTTGGGTTCGTTTCGCATTAGGATTCTTGATATATGTCGCCTCATCTAAAATGACATAAAAAAAGTTCAATCTCGACAAATGCTCTATATCATTGGTTAATGTTTCATATGTCGTTATGCCTATATATGGCACAGTCGAATAGAATACAGAAAGTTCACGCTGTGAACCATGATATCGATAAGGTCGTGATTGCGGGAAGAAGCGCCTGAGTTCACGATCCCAGTGAGTGATTACAGAACGAGGGCAAACAATTAAGCTGGGCTGGTTATTTCCAGTGTGCTCATAACCCATTCGCAATGTGCAAACTGCTTGCAATGTTTTACCGAGTCCCATATCATCGGCTAGAACACCATGAAGATAACTTCTACGAAGCCAGTCAAGCCAATGAATACCTCCCCGTTGATAGGGACGCAAATTAATCGAAGTATTTTTTAGATCAATCTCAATAGTATCTGTAAGTCGAAAATCATGGTTAGGCTCAAACCCGGTGAGTTGATCACGAAATTGTTTATATTCCTCACTTAATCGTTCTTCTCCACCAATAGCAGCAATAAATTCTTCAAGAGAATCAAATTCAGTGACCGCAACCCGATAGCCAAAATCTGTTGATTCAGCGTTTAATGTCTTTAATGATTCTTCCGTTTGCTCTACAATTTGTTGGTCAATTT
>RFIA01000349.1 GCA_003695675.1 Chloroflexota bacterium | reverse complement strand
TTTGTATGCAACTGAACAGGTCAACACGGCCTGTCCTGAAAATCACCCTCGCACATCTTGCAAAATTTGCTCAATCATCCGTGACGCAAAACTCGTAACCGCCTCGCCATTGCCGAGACTCGGATAAATCATCACCGTATTGCCCATATACAGATTGCCGACCGGCGTTTTAATCGACGGAATTTGGTCGAGTGTCCCCATCGGGCGAATCGGTTCGACATATCGCGCCCGTTGCACGATGAAGTCTTCAATCCATGACTCATCAAAGTCGGGGAACATCTGCTTGAGATAGCGCATCCATTCGGCCTCCACTTTGTCGTCCGGCCACTGCGCCATCTCATTGTCCGGCGCGAGATATTTCGGCAGATAAACGAGATGGTGATTGTTGACGTGCTGCGGGTCGATGAGATTGGTCGTCTCGACGACTGCCGTGAACGGAATCGACGAGTCGGTGATATTGAGGACATAATACGGCGTCAACTTGCGTTTGAGAATCAGCAACGGGCACAACACGCCGAGATATGCTTGTGACGACAATTGCTTTCGAAAGGCTTGCGCCGCGCCGGGAATCAATGGCGCGAGGACAGGGGAGGGCAATGTGCTGACGAAGATGTCATACGGCTCTGTTCGCCCGTCCGATGTTTGAATGGCTGTCGCTGCGCCATTCTCGATGACAATTTCATCGACGCCGGTGTTGAGCTTGAAATCAACGCCGCGCTGTTCACATGCTGCGGCCATCGCCTCGATGAGCGTATAATATCCATTTTCGAGATAACACATCATTTCTTTCGAGGTGACGCCTTGTCGCGTGCCCATCATGCGCTTCAACCGCGACCAGATATACGTCGCTGGGACATCTTCAGAGACGGTGTCGAATTTTGCCCGCAGCAACGGTTGCCACACCTTATTGTAGACGCCGCGACCACTGACCTTCAACAGCCAATGCTCGACCGGAATCTGGTCAATCGTTTGCCAATCGCTTTCAAATTGTGCATAGATAACCTGCAACCCTAAACGGAAACGCTGAATAATATTCAATGGGGGGAAGCGCATCAAATCCATCGGTGTGTTGAATGGATACAGTTTGCCACCATCATAAAAGCCTTGCTTTGTTTCGGTGAAGTGCAGCCGGTCGGCGACGCCGCTTTCCTCAATCAAATCTTGCATCGACATATCGCTGCTCAAAATCGTGTGATAAAAGCGGTCGATGCGAATCCCATCATAATCGAAATAACTCGCCAACCCACCGAGCGACGGGCCACGTTCATACACCGTAACAGCGAAGTCTTGTTGCGAGAGCCGGTATGCCAGCGTGACTCCCATGATGCCCCCGCCAATAATGGCAATGCGCTGTTTGTTGTTCGTCATTTGGATCAAGCCTTAATCGTTGAATGAAATCGATTGAAATTGTCTTCTAACTCTTGCTTGTGTGCCGCCAATCCATTATGCCATTTTTCGCCATAATTTTAGGAAATTGTTCCTACGAAAAATGAATTTTTCGTGAATCGTCCGCCCCAAAATGGCGTATTTTGGTAATTTTTTCCTATCGAAAACGAAATATTTATGAATTGTTTTCAAACCGATGGCAAACGAGTCATTGTTTTAGTATGCTAATCATGATGTTCATGTTGCTATTTGAAATTGGCTTACAGGCAAGCACAATATGGGTCATTAAATACTGAATATTAACACAAGAAATAGGGCTATCGGTTTCGCAAAAGAAACAAGACATGCTTGTTGAATACAGACATCATCGCGGACATTTGACAAGTAAAAAAGGATATTTCTGATGAAATTGTCGATCATTCTCCCAGCATATAACGAGTCGGACAGTGTAGCCAATACGGCGGCCAGCCTGCGCCCTGTTGTTGAGCAACTGCGCGAGTCCCATGATGTCGAGATTATTTTCGTCAATGATGGCAGCAAAGATGACACCGTGCAATTGCTCACCAAAGCATTTGCCGACGATGACAAAACCCGTATCGTGTCCCACGATGTCAATCGGGGACTCGGCGCCGCCATCCGCACCGGCTTTGAAGCCGCAACCGGCGACATCGTTGTGACGACGGATTTCGATGGCACGTATGAATTCGACACGATTCCGGAAATATTGAAATATATGAAACCCGGCACGGACATCGTGACGGCCTCGCCATATCACACACATGGTTTGGTGAAGGACGTGCCGAAATATCGTCTGCTGTTCAGTTATGGTGCGTCACTGTTGTATCGCATTCTCGTCGACCGCCGCATCAAAACATGGACGGCTTTGTTTCGCGCTTATCGTCGTTCGGTTGTCGAGAATGTCGCCTTTGAAAGCAACGATTTTCTCGCCGGGACGGAGATTCTCGTGCGTTCGATTCAACAAGGCTATCGGGTCGCCGAATACCCGACGACCCTGCACTCGCGGGCATTTGGACAATCGAGCATCAAAATTGCACGAGTCACCAAGGCGCACCTCAAATTTCAGTGGACACTTCTCAAAGCGATCCGCGTGAGCATTCAAGTTCGCACGATACTCAATCAACCGGCACCACTTAAGCAATCTTCACCTGTGGTGGAACAACAATAACAGCAAGACTTACATAGATTAGAAAACTAGGCCGTAGTTGTAAGGGCACAGTGGTCTGCGCCCTTACATCTGTTTTTTAGAACAGGTTGAAAGGGCACAAATACGTCATTAATCTTGGAAACGGAGTAGATTCATCGATGTTCATTCATGATTCTGCCACTGTTGAAACGGGGGCAGACGTTGGCGAAGGTACAAAGATTTGGCAAATCTGTCAAATACGAAGCGGGGCCAGCATCGGCGCCGATTGCATTCTTGGGCGCGGCGTATTTGTTGATGCTGACGTCACCATCGGCAATCGCGTCAAAATTCAAAATTATGTCTCGGTTTACACCGGCGTCACGATTGCGGACGGGGTGTTTGTCGGCCCGCATGTTTGCTTCACAAACGATCTCAAACCGCGAGCCGTCAATCCTGATATGACGCTCAAGAGCGCAGATGATTGGACGATCACGCCGACACGTGTCGAAGAAGGCGCGGCGATAGGCGCCAACAGCACGATTGTCTGCGGCGTCACAATCGGGCGTTGGGCGATGATTGGCGCGGGGAGTGTCGTGACAAAAGATGTGCCGGCCTACACACTCGTTGTTGGCAATCCGGCGCGACAGTTGGGTTATGTTTGCGCTTGTGGTAACCGCAAAGAAACACTCGAAGCTGCACGCGATTGTACGGGATGCGAGCAGTAAAGAGGGGAGATTTTAACTGATGAAACAAATCAATATTGCAAAACCCGTGATTGGTTATCAAGAACAACGCGCTGTCCTCGAAGTTTTGAAGAGCGGGCAATTGGTGCAAGGGCCGCGAGTCGCCGAATTTGAAGAACGTTTCGCCGACTATCATGGCGCGAAACACGGCGTTGCGGTCAACAACGGCACGTCGGCGCTCATCGCGTCGATGCTCGCACACGACATCGGCGAAGGTGATGAGGTCATCATCCCCGCATTCAGCTTTTTCGCGACGGCATCCTGCATCCTCAGCACCGGGGCGACGCCTGTCTTTGCAGACATCGACCCCGACACCTTCAATATGACCCCTGAAAGTGCGTCGAAACTCGTCACCCCACAAACGAAAGCCATCATGCCGGTGCATCTCTTTGGGCACCCGGCCAATATGGAAGGCTTTCAAGCATTGTGTGACCATTACAATCTCGCCTTGCTCGAAGATGCGGCACAAGCGCACGGCGCGGGCATCAATGGGCGCTTTGTCGGCACGTGGGGGACGGCTTCATTCAGCTTTTACCCGACGAAAAACATCACCACGACCGAAGGCGGCATGGTGTTGACGAATGATGATTATATCGCCAAAAAACTGCGTTTGGTGCGCAATCACGGCATGGAAGGCTTGTACCAACATTCGACACTCGGTTACAACTTCCGCATGACAGACATGGCGGCGGCTATCGGCCTCGTGCAACTTAACCGCTTGCCGGGTTGGACGGTGCAGCGCAATGCCAACGCGCTTTATCTCAGCGAACATCTGGAGCATGTCATCACGCCGGTCGTCAAACCCGGTTACAAACATGTCTTCCATCAATATACGATACGTGTGCCCGAACCATTCAACCGCGATGATGTCGTCCACTGGCTCAACAGTCAGGGTATCGGGGCGCGAGTCTATTACCCGGTGCCGATTTATCGCCAACCCGTCATTCAACAACGCTTCCCGCAATATCGTGACCTGACGTTGCCGGAAACCGAACGCGCTGCCGCACAAGTCATCAGCTTGCCGGTGCATCCGTCGCTAGCGCAGGACGACCTCGAACGCATCGTCGAAGTCGTCAACATGATTGCGGAAATAGTTCCAGCACAGATGCCGGTTGTCTAATGAAGTGTATGACCGTCGTGGGGACACGACCCGAATTTGTGCAAATCGGTTCGTTGACGCGGGCGATACGACAACAACATAGCGAAATTCTCGTCAACACCGGGCAGCATTATGACGACAACATGGCGCAAATATTTTTCCGCGAACTCGACCTGCCCGCGCCCGATATTGATCTCGGCGTCGGCAGTGGCAGCCATGCGCGGCAAACCGGCGAAATTATGATGCGGCTTGAAGACATCGTGCTGGCCGAAAAACCGGACTGGGTCGTGGTGTATGGCGATACCAATTCGACTGTCGCTGCCGCGCTCGTCACTGCGAAACTCAACATCCCGCTCGCGCATGTCGAAGCCGGTTTGCGCAGCTTCGACCGCACGATGCCGGAAGAGGTCAATCGTGTGTTGACCGATCACATTAGCAATGTCTTGTTCGCGCCGACCGATGTCGCTGTCAATAATTTGCGCGACGAAGGCATCACCGATGGCGTCTTTCTCGTTGGCGATGTGCGCGTTGATGTGCTCGCGCATTTGGTAGGCCGGGTGCAAGGCAGGGCAGAGGCGTTGCTGTCGCAAGCGGGTTTGCCGCCGGGCACGCCCTTCGCACTGACGACGATTCATCGTCCGGCGAATACCGATGATGCCGCGACACTCAAGCGCATCGTCGCAGCGTTCAACGGCTTAGATATTCCCGTCGTGTTGCCCGCGCATCCACGATTGCGCAAGATGTTGCAGACATTCGGTTATCAATTCGGTAGCAATGTGTTCATGATCGAGCCGGTCGGCTTTCTCGATATGGTCGCGCTGCTGAATGCTTGCACCATTGTCATTACGGACAGCGGCGGTTTGCAAAAAGAAGCCTATATGCTCTGTCGCCCGACCGTCACCGTGCGCGATACAACCGAATGGGTGGAGACGATTGAAGCCGGTTGGAATCGGTTGTGTGACCCGCAACCGGACGCGGTGAAAGCCGCCGTCGCGCAGGCGTTGCAACCGCCACCGGCGACACATCCCGATTATTACGGGACGGTCGGTGTCGGCCAACGGATGGTCGCAATTTTGGCGGCGCATTAATCGCCTAATTTTCGTCAAGACAATCAATGCGTAGGACACAGCACGCTGTGCCCCTACAAAAATTTGCTCGACCCGGTGAACTGAGAAGGTTCTACATGAATTGAAACATTTCTTTGACACCTCGTCGGCTCAATCATTTTCACGGAGCAGCATAAATGACAGAGACAAATTCCGTAGCCAGCCTGTCATTAGACCTCGACAACAAGTGGTCATATATGAAAACACACGGCGATGCCGGTTGGGAGATTTTCCCCTCGTATCTCGATATTGTGGTGCCGCGTGTCCTCGAATTGCTTGACAAACACAAGCTCACGATCACATTTTTCGTCGTCGGGCAAGACGCCGCGCTCGAAGAAAATCATGCCGCGCTCAAATCCATCGCCGACGCCGGGCACGAGATTGGCAATCACTCCTTTCATCATGAACCGTGGCTGCATCTGTACAGCGCTGCCGAAGTCGAAGCTGAGTTGTCGCGGGCGCACGAACACATCGAAAAGGCGACAGGGCAGTCGCCGATTGGCTTTCGCGGGCCGGGCTTCAGCGTGTCGGAGACGGTGCTGCGCGTTTTGATTAACATGGGCTACAAATATGATTGCTCGACATTTCCGACTTTTTTGGGGCCATTGGCACGCGCCTATTATTTTTTGACGATGAGACTCACGCCGGAAGAGAAAGCACAACGCAAAAAATTATTCGGCACCTTCAGCGAAGGCCTGCGCCCAAACAAACCGTATACATGGCTCGTAGACGCCAGCAAATTGACCGAGATACCCGTCACCACAATGCCGCTCATCAAGATACCCATTCATGCCAGTTACATTTTGTACTTGGCGAAATTCTCTCCAGCAATTGCCATGTTGTATTTTCGGACGGCGATTAAATTGTGTCGGCTGACCGGTGTGCAGCCATCGATTTTGCTGCATCCGCTTGATTTCATGACGCTTGATGATGCGCCGGAGCTGGCATTTTTCCCAGCGATGCACACGCCGTTGGCGAAAAAACTCGATGTGATGGCGAAAATATTCAATGTGATGACCGACCAATTTGAGGTGTTGTCGATGCAAGCGCATGTCGAACACATTCGGTCAACGCAAGCCTTGCGGACGATTGTCCCCAAATTTGGCGATAATCGTTCTTAACATATTTGGAAAACAATTTGAACCGCCAAGACACCAAGTTTGCATCTTTGCGGTTTGGGAATCATTTTTCGGACTCGACATGTGAACTGCCCATTATGTAATCACGACTCTAACGTGTTATTTGAAAAAGACGGTTATCCGATTCGGGAATGTGTCCACTGTCATCATCAATATGCCGAACTCGATTTGACGCCGACACACCCAACCCAAATTTATGACGACAGTTATTTTTTTGACGGCGGCGACGGCTATCCAAATTACCTGCGTGAGGCAGAACTTCTCATCGAGCACGGGCGACGCTATGCCAAGTTGTTGCGGCATTATACCGATGTGGGCACGGTCTTCGATGTTGGCTCAGCAGCCGGGTTCATCCTCAAAGGTTTTGCCGAAGCCGGTTGGCAAGCATACGGCATCGAACCGAACGACAGCATGGCGGCCTATGCCCGCGAGGTCTTGCATTTGGATGTAACCACCGGCGCATTGGAAGAATTTGAAATGCCGCATCAGTTTGATCTCGTCACGATGATTCAAGTGATTGCGCATTTCTATGATGTGCGCCAAGCCTTTGATGTCGTCTCGCGGGGTTTGCGTTCCGGCGGTTTGTTGCTCATCGAAACTTGGGACCGCGACAGCTTCCCGGCGCGGATGCTCGGCGCCAATTGGCACGAATACAGCCCGCCGAGTGTCGTGCATTGGTTTTCGCTAGACGGCCTCAACTGGTTTTTGCAATCGTATGGTTTCGAGGCCATCGCACACGGCAGGCCGTCAAAGTGGCTCAAAGGTGTCCACGCCAAATCACTCGTGCGTTACAAACTCGACGACATCGCCGGGGGCAAACATCTGACTCATTTGGTGCGCGCGATTCCCGACAATATAAAAATACCGTATCCTTTTTTTGATCTGTTCTGGGGGTTATACAAACGCTTATGACGAAACAAACACTCAGCATCTTATTACGCTTCGCGCTCAGCATCATCTTGCTGGCCGTTTTGTTGACGCGGATTGACCCCAATCATTTACTCGACGACTTCCGCAATGTTGACCTCGCTCTGTTCGCAGTCGGTTTGGGGGTCTTCTGGGTCTTTATCGCGGGCTGGGCTTTTCGCTGGCATTTACTGTTGCGCGATGTCGTCGCTGATGTGCGTTACATCGATGCGTTCTCGACATTGTTGAGCGGATTTTTTATGTCGCTCTTTTTGCCGACTGTCGTCGGGCAAGATGTCGGTCGCGCCTACGAACTCTCGCGAGAGCGTGAAGGACGCGGCGATAAAGTGAGCATCGTTTCGACGGTGTTGTTAGACAGGCTCGTGGGTTTAATATCAATCGTTCTCATCGCCGTCATCGCGCTCTTGATACAAGGCTCGCAATACGTCGGCAGCGAAGCGATTGTCACCATCATCGGTGTGTTGATTGCTTTGACCGGCGGCTGGTTGTTGTTCTTCAATTTGCGTTTTATGGGGCGCTTCCGTCCGTTGCTGCGTTGGCCGGCCATCAATCGTCTGCGCAAAACAATCCGCGAATTGTATTTCGCGCTCTATCGCCTGCATCGCAAACCGCGCCTGTTGGTCTACACATTGCTGGTCTCGATTGTGATGTCGCTGTTAGAAATTACATCGGTCGTCATCCTCTCAAGGGCGATTGGTTTGTCAACCAATCCGGTTTTCTTTTACATCTTCCTACCGATCATCTGGATTGTGTTGACGATTCCGATTTCTATCAGTGGCTTCGGCTTGCGAGAGACAGCCTTCGTCTTCCTCTTCACACAGGTCGGCGTCGACTCGAGCCATGCGATTTCAATCTCGTTTCTATACTTCGCTTTCTCGGCGATTGTTGGCGTTTGTGGCGGCTTGTTGTGGCTGCGTTCATCGGTGCTGTTGGTCGCACGGGCACGAACACG
>RFIA01000348.1 GCA_003695675.1 Chloroflexota bacterium | reverse complement strand
GGTGATTTCTTATCTCAAAGCAACGGGGTTACAATTGGGATTGCTGATCAATTTCAATGTACCTGTTTTGAAAATGGGGATAAGACGAATTGTGTTAACGGGACAGCACAGCGAATCTTCTTAAATATCTTTGCGCTCTTTGCGCCTTTGCGGTTGAATAATTTTCTTTTGCGGTTGTTTTGAAAATGGGGATAAGACGAATTGTGTTATCCGAATAATTTCTCTGTGTGCTTCTTTATTATCTTTTCTTTGCGCTCTTTGCGCCTTTGCGGTTCAATATTTTTTAGGAGTCTCTTTTGAGCACCGATTTCTTATACGAAGTCAGCGACGGCGTGGCGACGATTACCTTCAATCGCCCGGATGTCCTCAATGCGCTGACATTTGACATTTACGCGCAACTGCGCGACCTGATGGAAGCGCTGCGGTATGATGATGATGTGAAAGTCGTCGTCATCACCGGGCAGGGCAAGGGCTTTTGCTCCGGCGGCGATGTCGAGGACATCATCGGCGCATTGCTCAAGCGCGATGTGAAAGATCATCTCGAATTCACACGCATGACGGGCGCACTCGTGCTCAATATGCGTTTGCTCGAAAAACCGATTATCGCCGCCGTCAATGGCATCGCCGCCGGTGCCGGTGCGGTGATTGCACTCGCATCAGATATTCGCATCGCGTCGGAAGATGCACGCTTCGCCTTTTTGTTCACGCGGGTCGGTTTGACCGGCGCGGATATGGGCACGGCCTATCTGCTGCCGCGACTCGTCGGGCAGGGGCGGGCGCTTGAGTTGCTGTTGTATGGCGATACGATTGATGCGCACACGGCGGACAAGTACGGCCTTGTCAATCGCGTCGTGCCGCCGGAACGCTTGATGGCCGTCGCGCACGAGTGGGCACAGCGTCTCGCCGATGGGCCGACATTCGCCATCAACATGACGAAGCGCATGGTCAACAACGAATGGCAGATGGACATTGTTTCGGCAATTGAAGCCGAAGCGCAGGCACAGGCGCTGCTGCTGATGGGCGACGACCATCGCATTTTCTACGAAGCCTTCACGCAAAAGGCCAAACCAAAATTCACAGGACGGTGACGTATGAAAAAGCTGATTAATCCCGACTCGCTCGCGCCGCCGCGTGGCTTCAATCACGGCATTCTCGTCAGTGGTGGGCAGTTGCTGTTCCTCGCCGGGCAGACGGCGAGCGATGCCGACGGCAACATCATCGCGCCGGGCGATTTGGTCGCGCAGTATGAGCAGGTGCTGCGCAATCATCAGATGGTCGTCGAGGCAGCCGGTGGCAGTATGACGGACATCGTGAAGCTCAACATCTTCGTGCGCGACAAAGACGATTACCTGAGCAAACTCAAAGCAATCGGCGAGGTTCACCGGCGTTACTTCGGCCACTATTATCCGACGATGGCGCTGTTTGAAATCACGGGATTGTTTCAAGAAGAGGCGCTAATTGAGATGGAAGGCATGGCGGTTATTGGCGTTGAAGATTGACAAAAAATTCAACGCAAAATCGCAAAGAGGCAAAAGACGGAAGGGCGATAAACGAACAGGGACAGCATATAGGTTGTTGTGCGTTGTTAGCTTTTCTTGGCGTCCTTTGCGTCTTGGTGGTTGATCCGTTCTGTTTTCAAGGAAGTGATGAGTGATGAAGATGCCCACGCCATCATAAAGGGATGAAAATGTTGCCGGGCAGAGCACGCTCTGCCCCAACGAGTCGCTTTTCGTTGGGGACGATACACATGCGTCATACCCAACAGATTACGTTGAATTTTTCGTTTTTCTTGGCGACCTTTGTGTCTTGGCGGTTCAATAAAAGAAGTAACAGAGATAAGGCCATCACATGGATTTTAACCTGACCCCCGAACAACAAGCTGTCCAACAACGTGCCCGGCAATTCGCGCAGGAGGAAGTCGCGCCGTTGGCCCGCGAGACCGACGAAAGCGGCGTGTTCCCGCTTCATCTCGTCAGGCGCATGGGTGAACTCGGTTTCCTCACGCCGACGGTGCCGACGACATACGCCGGGTCGGGCATGGATCATTTGAGCTTCGCGCTCATCTATGAAGAACTCGGTCAGGCGGACTCATCGGTGCGCGGTTTTCTCGCGGTACATGGCAGTCTCGTCGCCAATTGCATTAACGATTGGGGCACGGAGCAGCAAAAGCGCCAGTATCTGCCCTATCTCGCCACCGGCGAAATGATCGGCTGTTATTGCTTGACCGAGCCGAATGCCGGGTCGGATGCGGCGAGTATCGAGACGACAGCGCGTGAAGACGGCGACGACTACGTCCTCAATGGCGAGAAGATTTGGATCACAAACGGCAACATCGCCCACATCGCGATTGTCTTCGCAAGCATCGACCGTGAGCAACGTCATCGCGGGATATGCGCCTTTCTCGTCCCGACCGATACACCCGGTTTCATCCGCGAAAAGATGCCCGGCAAAGAACTCGGTCATCGTTCGTCCGACCACGCGCACATCACGTTCGACGAATGCCGCGTTCCGAAGAGCGCCCTACTCGGCGAGGTCGGTGGCGGCTTCAAAGTGGCGATGTCCGCGCTCGATCACGGGCGACTCGGTGTCGCTGCCGGGGCGCTCGGCGTCGCGCAGGCGTGTCTCGATGCGTGCATCGACTTCACGCGCAAGCGGCGACAATTCGGCAAACGCATCGCCGATATGCAGATGATACAAGCGACGCTCGCGGACATGGCTGCGGATGTACAAGCTGCCCGTTTGTTGGTCTATCACGCGGCGTGGATGAAGCAGCAAGGTTTGCCGACGACGAAAGAAACCTCGATGGCGAAGTTGTTCGCGACCGAAGCCGCCGTCAAAGCGGCGTCGGAAGCGGTCTTGATTCATGGCGGACGCGGTTACTCGAACGAATTCCCGGTCGAGCGTTATTATCGCGACATCAAGGGCTTGCAAATCTACGAGGGCACGAGTCACATTCAGCGCATCGTCATCGCCCGCGAACTCGTCGGGCGGGAATAAATTTCTAACCGCAGAGACACAGAGACGCATTTTCGATTTGGCAAACCGTGTCACAAATTGTTATCATTGTGCCATCGATTTCTGGGTATATGAATGACTCAAAAACAATTGGGAGCACAATCATGCGAAAAATTCTTTTGATGAGTATGTCTGTTTTGTTGGTGGCGATCTTTGTTGTGCCGGTCAGTGTCTCCGCGCAGGATGATGTCACCGTCTATCCGATAGGCGCGGCGCAGCCCTTCTCCGGCCCGCTCGGTTCATTCGGCGAAGACTTCGTGCGCGGCATCGAACTCGCCGTCGCGCAGATGAACGACGAACTCGCGAACGCCGGTGTGCCGATACAATTCGAGCTTTCGACGGCAGACACCGAAGGCACACCTGACGGCGCCCTCGAAGCCGTGCAAACCCTCGTGCAGACGACCGGTGCGCAAGTCATCGTCGGCCCGTTGAGCACAAGCGAAGTGCTCGGCGCGAAACAATTTGCCGACGACAACGGCATCGTCATCATCGCCCCGGCCTCAAGTGGTGTCGCCGGTGCCATCCCCGGCGATAATGTCTTCCGCGTGATGAACCCGCCGGACACCTTCGCCGCCCGCGCTTTCTCGCAAATCGCCGTCGCTCGTGGTTATGAGAATATCGCCATCTTGCAATTGGATGACCCTTTCGGTAATGGCCTGACCGCCGAGTTCACTCGCAACTTCGAGGCTGCCGGTGGTGGTGAAATTTCCGTCATCACGTATGTCTCCGACGCGCCCGATCTCTCGCCGGAAGTGACAGCCCTCAGCGCTGAAGTCGCGAGTCTTTCTGAGAGCGGGACGACCGCCGTCTTCTGCATTTGCTTCCTCGCCGACGCACAGAAGATTCTGCAAAATGCGCTTTTCGATACCGTACTCGGCAGCGTCGAATGGATGGGCATCGAAAATCTCGCCAATCCGGAATTGCTCGCCGATGAAGCGGTCGCCGATTTCTTGCGCAACGCCAACTTTGTCTCGGTCTCTGTCGCCGATAATTCGACGCCGTTGACGCAAAAGTTCATCGACGACTTCACCGCCATGCACGGCAGCGAACCCGGCCCGTTCACCAACTTCGCCTTCGACGCGGCCAATATCGCCATGCTCTCGGTACTCGTGACCGACAATGACGGCGAAGCGATGGCCTCGATGGTGCCGTTCATCGCCAATCATTACATCGGCACACAGGTGCAAACCTTCCTCGACGAAAATGGCGACCAAGCGATTGCCTTCTACGGCCTCCGCGCTGTCGCGCCAGACGAAGCGGACTTCATCGAAATCGGGCGTTATGATGGCAGCACCGATACGGTCACGCTGAACGAGTAAGAAACTCTGAAAGGGTTGAACCGCAGAGACGCAGAGGACGCAGAGTATCTACAGTGTTCCCTGTGTCGTCTGCGGTTTATCAACTTTTATGGTTCGGCATTGCAATCGTCGAGAATAACTGTGCCCACTATATTCCCATGATGGTAGAATAAAGTGAAAGCGAGGAGGTTATCAATGTTGATCAATATCCCTGAAGATGTGGCTCAACGACTGCAACAATTAGCTGCACGGGAAAACACTAGTGTCGGTGATTTGTTGAAAACATTGCTCAATCGCTACGCAGCGGAATCATCGTCGGGAACATTGGCAGATTTAGCACAGAATGCACGGGAAGCAGGTTTGGCTTCATCACAGCAGGTCGATACTGCAAAACACAGCCGTGAGATTTTAAACACAGAATTCGCCGATTATTTGAAACAACGTATCGACAAAAACAACGATGACGATCATAACGGATAGCAGTTTTATCTATGCTCTCTACAACACAAAGGATTCATACCACCGACAGGCGATGGAATTTTCGGAACAATATACAGGTCGCGTCATTATTCCTGATGTGATTTTGCCAGAGGTGAGTTACTTGCTTGTCCGGGATTTAGGCTATCATGGTGTTCAAGAATTTCTCGGCAAATTCAAAGAAGTCGGGCATTCGCTTGAACCACTTGCAAATTCCGATCTGATACGAGTCCACGAAATATCTGTTGAATACAGCAGTGCTGAATTTGATATTGTAGATTGTTGCATTATGGCATTGGCAGAGCGTTTATATATCACGAAAATAGCTACTTTTGATCGACGCGATTTTAGCATATTTCGCCCTCATCATTGTGATTATCTTGAACTATTACCCTGACCGACAACCAAGAGAAAATATCATCCAATATTAAGGACATTCATGTTCGAAAATCTGCTCATTCAATCGGTCATCGAATCGATTCGCGTCGGCAGTCTCTACGCGCTGATGGCGCTCGGCATCACGCTGACGGTTAGCGTGCTCAAGCTGCCGAATTTTGCGCACGCCGAGTACATCACCGTCGGCGCATACACGGCGTTGATTGTCTCGCTCAATTGGTCGACGAATCCGGCGCTTGTGTTGGGCATGGCGTTCATCATCACGGCGATTGTCGCCTACGGGTCGCATCGCGCCGTCTTCAAACCGATGAGCAAACACGCCTCCTCGATTTATACGATGCTGCTGGCCTCTTTCGCCGTTGGCCTCATCTTGCGTTATATCTTGTTCATCATCGTGGACATCTACGGCCTCGCCGACCGGCAGGTGCAAGTGCCGCAGCGTCTCGTCATGCGTGTCGGCAATGTGCCCGTCACCAATCGATTTTTCTGGGCGCTCATCGGCGGCGTCGGGTGCATGATTGTGCTCAGCTTGCTGCTCAAT
>RFIA01000347.1 GCA_003695675.1 Chloroflexota bacterium | reverse complement strand
GTAAAAATTTATCCCATTATGCCTTGCCCAAACTCACCCTAACATTTTCCCAGTCTGTTCTGCTTTTGCACCCCTCTCCCCCTTAACCGTACTGTATTGGGCCTGAGACCTGTTCTTGCTAAGAGAGGACACCAACAAACACATTGGGCACGTTATATATCGTTCCAACGCCGATTGGCAATCTTGAAGACATCACCTTGCGGGCGCTGCGCGTGCTGCGAGAGGTGGCGTTGATTGCCGCCGAAGACACGCGCACGACGCGCAAATTGTTGCGCCATTACGCGATTGACACCGCGCTGACGAGTTATCATGAGCACAACAAGCTCGTCAAGCTCGACGCGATTTTCGCCGCACTCGCGACCGGCGCTGTCGCCTTGGTTTCGGACGCGGGCACGCCGGGCATCTCCGATCCCGGTTACGAACTCGTCAGGGCGGCGCTTGCGCGAGGTATTCGTGTTGAGCCGTTGCCGGGCGCAACCGCGTTGATTCCCGCATTGGTGGCGTCGGGTTTGCCGACGGATGAATTTGTCTATCTCGGATTTTTGCCGAAGAAGCGCAAAGCGCGCCGCGACGCGCTTGAGCGCATCAAAGGCGAACAACGCACACTCGTCGCCTACGAAAGCCCGAATCGTTTGCTAGAAGCGCTCGAAGATGTGCATGACGTTCTCGGTGATCGACCGGTGTGTGTAGCGCGGGAAGTCAGCAAATTGTACGAAGAATTTCAACGCGGCGATGTGTCCGATGTGTTGGCATATTATCGCGACACGCCACCGCGCGGCGAAATCGTCCTCGTCATCGGCGGCGCGTCGTCTGCCGACACGCTGTGGGACGCCGAACAAATCCGCGCGGCGCTGCGAACTCGCCTCGCTGCGGGCGAAGGCTTGAATGCGGCGGCCAAAGCCATCGCCCGTGAGTCCGGTTGGAACAAAGGCGATGTCTATCGCATCGGTGTGGAGATGATGGATTAAGCAAAACCCGCCCTAGCAATTCGTGATGAATTCGGTAAAATGTTTGACCGTCTTTTTGATCAATCATTTTGTACGACAATGCAACGGGCGACGCAGCCCGCTAGTTTTTTTGAGGGTATCGTATGGCATCGTATCATGGGCCAAAAGCGAAAAAGCAACGCCGCTTCGGTGAGGTGTTGATTCCGCGTCCGAAATATCAACGCATTCTGGAAAATCGCGCGTATCCGCCCGGCGATCACGGGCGCGACAAGCAATTCCGTTCTGGGCGACGCAGCGACTACGGTTTGCAACTCGACGAGAAGCAAAAGCTCGCCTTCATCTATAACATCCGCGACCGGCAAATGCGCAATTACTTCGTCAAAGCGCGGAAGATGCAAGGCAATACCGGGGACAACTTCCTCGCGATGTTGGAACGTCGGCTCGACAATTTGGTGTATCGCGCCGGGTTCGCGGCGACGATTTGGGCAGCGCGGCAACTCGTTAGTCATGGGCATATCGAAGTCAATGGCCGCCGACTCGACATCGCGTCGTATCTCGCGGTGCCGGGCGATGTCATCAGCGTGCGCGAGAAGATGCGCAAAAATCCGCACGTCCTCGAATCGATTGAACAAGGTTCGGCCTATGCGCCCGGTTATCTCGACGTCAACGCCGAGCAATTTTCGGCGACCTTCACCCACATCCCAGAACGCGGCGAGATTCCCGTCCCGGTCGATGAGCAACTCGTCGTTGAGTATTACACGCGCCTGACGTAAACCTATAACGATCATAAAGACCTCGCCCATCGAGGTCTTTTTTTCGCCAATCGTGGGGCGGCTTGCCAACGGCCAATGAGCGAAAGCCACAAGAGCCATGCGCTTTTTGAATACCGACGATCTGACATATTACGCTGCGGTGGCCGAAGAACTGCCCGGCTTTTGGCAGCGCTTCGGCGGCAAGCCCGACTTTCGCGATAAAAAAGTCCTCGATTTGGGTTGTGGGCACGGCGTTTTGGTCAATTCAATCGCGCTTGACGGCGCCCACAGGGTGGTCGGCCTCGACTTAAACCAAGCCCTCATCGACTTCGCCACACAATATCAACAAGAACAATATCCGCAGCTCAACAACGTCGTCGAATTCCGCAATATGGATATTCGTGAATACCCTGAAGACGACTTCGATTATATGGTGTCGAAAGCCACATTTGAGCATGTCCTCGAACTCGACACCGTGATCGCGGCGATGCGAGATCGCTTAAAACCCGGCGGGCGAATTTATACCGGCTTTGGCCCGTTGTATTACTCGCCGGTCGGCGATCATGGTCGCACCCTGTCGAAGCTGCCGTGGCAGCACGCTTTTCGCAGCCATGATGCCATCATTCGCGCCGTGAATCAGCAACGGGCACCGGACGACCCAATCACTTCGATTTATGATTTGGGGATGAACTTGCTCACCCCCGCCGAGTATCGCGAGATATTCAAGCAGTCAGGGATGACGATTGTGCTGTATCGCGAGAATGCGATCATGCCGAACAGCAGCCTGCCGCGCAAACTCGTCGGGTTTGCGATGAATGCGTTGAAGCAAGTGCCGTTTTTAGAGAAATACATGACCGTCAATATTTGGTGTGTGCTTGAGAAAAGATAGCCGTGCTTGTCCTCGACGCTAGATGTTCAAACATCCGGCTACCGAAATACCAAACCCACTAAAGGGATTGTTCAGATGATTTCTGAACTGCGCGAGTCCTAATCTACTACGGGCAAAACACAGCGTATCAGGTATAATGTTGAAATCACAACGTTATCGAAACGGGGCAACAACCCAAAGCTGAAATATTTGGACTCGCGAGGGTTAAGCAAATGACCGAGTTACTTGAACAAGCATTCTCTGAGGCGGCAAAATTGCCTGATGATGAGCAAGATGCACTCGCGAAGTGGATGTTGCAAATCATCGAATCCGAACGTGAATGGGATGCGGCGTTTGCGACTTCTGCTGATGCGTTGGCAAAATTAGCTCATGAAGCGCTGGCAGAATTCCACGCCGGAGAGACAGAAGAACTCGACCCCGACGCATTATGAAATCGCGGACAACGGCGCGTTTTCGTCGGCGGTTTAAGACACTTCCACCACAAGTACAGCAACAAGCCCGCGAAGCGTATAAACGCTTTATCAATGATCCATATCATCCCGGATTACGATTTAAAAGTGTGCATGGCACATTACCGATTTATTCGGTGAGGATTAGTCGCGACTATCGTGCGGTGGGTGTGCGCGAAGATGAGACAATCGTGTGGTTTTGGATTGGCACACATGCTGATTACGGCAAACTGCTCTCGCAACTTTAATCCTGTCAGCGAATTGAGTAGACCTCGCACACGCGGGGTCTTTTTGTTGCGGGCAAAATGCAGCGCGTCAGGTATAATCTTGCTAATAATGATAATTCTCTGCACACAAGGACTGAATACTCATGACCGTACTCGTCACAGGAGCCAAGGGCTGTATCGGCGCGTGGACGCTGCGTTATTTACTTGACCATGACCATGATGTTGTGGCGGTTGACTTGCCGGGCAACATGCACCGTCTCGAATTGATTCTCGGCGAGGATGTCTCGCGGGTCACATTGCTCGACGGCGACATTCTCGACCTCAATGCGCTGCATGAAATCGTCGGCACGAACAACATCACACATATCGTGCATCTCGCGGCGTTACAAGTGCCAAGCTGCCGCGACAATCCATCGCTCGGTGCGCGGGTCAATGTCGTCGGCACGGTGCATGTCTTCGAGGCGGCGCGGCAGGCAGGCGTCCACCACATCGCCTACGCGAGTTCGATTGCGGCTTATAGCCCGGAGATGACACTTGAACCGAACACGTTGTACGGTGTGTGGAAGCTCGCCAACGAAGGCACGGCGCGGGTCTATCATCGCGATTACGGCGTCAGCAGTATCGCGCTGCGACCGTACATCGTCTACGGGCCGGGGCGCGACTTCGGCATGACATCGACGCCGACGACGGCCATGCTTGCGGCGGCTGCCGGTCATGATTATCACATTCCGTTCGGGGGGCGGGCGGTGTATCACAGTGCGCCGGACACCGGCGCGATGTTTGCGCGGGCGGCGCTCGCGACCGATTTCGATGACGCGGCGGTCTTCGACGCGCCGGGCAATGTGGTTGAGATGCAAGACGTCGTCGCTGCGATTCACGCTGCGGCGCCCGATGTCGCCATCACATTTGACGACTCCGGCCTGCCATTCCCGGCGCATTATGAAACCGATTCATTCGCGCAGGTCGTCGGGGATGTGGCTGTGATGCCGTTGCGCGATGGCGTCGCGATGACGATTGACACCTTTCGCCGCGCATTGGCCGACGGCCGCATGACCTACAGCGCGTGATGCACCTTTCGGTTGTGCTGTTTGCGGTTCAACAACAAAAATGCCCACGTGATGATGTGGGCGGTTTGATTGAGTCATATAAATTGTGTGTGATCTCGATTAATCGGCGGCGGCTTTGGCATCAGATTTCGCCGCTTCTTTTTTCTCGCTCTTGGTTTCGGTTTTTTCTGACTTGGCTTCTGATTCAGAGGTCGAGCCACTGCTGCCATTTTCTGCGTGGCCGTTGGCACCGTTGCTGGCGCCATTGATAGCACTTTTCGATGAGTCTTTGCTATCGTTGACGTAAAAACCGGAACCTTTGAAGATAATTCCCGGCGCATGAATGACGCGCACAACCCGCTGCCCGGTCGTTGGGCAAACTTCGAGCGGGTCGTCAAGGAACTTTTGCCGATAATCAAATGTGGTGCCGTCTTCACGACGATAGGTATATACTGGCATGGCTATCACCCCGGTCTGCAATTTTTCGACTTTTTAGACCCACGATTATATTACAGCAATCTGACGACGTGGAGTCAAGATTTCTTGCATTTTCATATAAAATTTTTACACTGTGCCCGCAAATATCTGCAAGATGACGCAACATGTTGACATTTCATCGATAGATGAGGGATCGAGCGCTGCAAATGTCATCAGAGCCTAGTCGTGGGCGCAGGGTCATTTCGTCCAAAAGGCTTCGGTTAAATACTTGTAGGCGTTATCTGGGAACAGCGTCACGACGACGCCCGGCTGCCCGGCCTGTGCCAAGTCCTCTGCCACCTGCAACGCGCCGACCATCGCCGCCGCCGCGCTGATGCCGACGAGATAGCCTTCCTCGCGGGCCAAACGCCGCGCCATATTGTACGCTGCTTCAGTCCGTATTGGCAAATCTCGGTCGGCCACACTTGCGTCGTAGATGCCGGGCACAATCGCCGATTTGATGTGCTTCATGCCTTCTAACCCATGAAACGGCGAGTCCGGTTGCAGCGAGACGATTTGAATGTCGCGATTATATGCTTTCAGTCGGCGTCCCGTGCCGACGAGCGTCCCGGTCGTGCCGAGACCGGCGACGAAATGGGTGACTGTGCCGCCGGTTTGCTGCCAAATTTCGACGCCCGTCGTGTGATAATGCGCCTGCCAATTGACCGGGTTGTTGTATTGGTCGGCATAAAAATATTTGTCGGGTTCTTTCGCGGCCAATTCGCGCACCGCGACAATCGCGCCGTCCGAACCCTCAAGCGGATCGGTGAAGACAAGCTCGACCCCATAAGCGCGTAAAATCGCGATGCGTTCTGGGCTAGCATTTTCCGGCAAAAATAATTTGACCGGGTAATCTTTGGCCGCGCCAATCATCGCATACGCGATGCCGGTGTTGCCGCTTGTGCTGTCGAGAATCGTTTTGCCGGGCGCCAGCCGGCCGTCAAGCTCGGCCTGTTTGATGATATGATAAGCCGCTCGATCTTTGACACTGCCGCCGGGATTCGTCCATTCGGCTTTGGCGAAAATTTGCACATTGCCCGGCAAGTGCGCGGTCACACGTTTGAAGCTCAGCAACGGCGTGTTGCCGATCTGTTGTTCAATATCTTCAGCCGCAACCGGTGTTGTGTGTATATCCGTCATGTTACTCGCCACCATTTATTTTGACACTTACAGAACTTACGCAATCAGGTATCTTGCATCGCGCCGCCAGATGTTCAAACATCCGGCTACCGAAATACCAAACCCACTAAAGGGGTTATTGGGGCGTATTTGACCAAATGCAGTACCCTTCAGGGTACTTG
>RFIA01000346.1 GCA_003695675.1 Chloroflexota bacterium | reverse complement strand
TGAAATCCCGTTGTGGAATCCGCATCAATTCGCGGGGATTCCATTTCTCGCCGCCGGGCAACAATCGACGCTGTATCCGTTCAGCATCTTATATTATGTGCTGCCGTTGCCCGCCGCTTATGGTTGGTTCACGGTGGTGCAATTGTGGTTGGCGGGTGTGTTCATGTACGCTTTCGTGCGTGGACTCGGCGTGCGACGGGCGGGGGCACTCGTCGCCGGTGTCACGTATCAACTGAGCGCGTTCTTCCTCATCAGCGTGGTCTTCCCGATGATTATCGCAGCGGCGGTGTGGTTGCCGTTGCTGCTGTTGATGATTGAATTCATCATCCGTGAGCAAGCGGCATTACGCGGACGCCGCACGGCGATCCCATGGATAGCCATCGGCGCGATGGCACTCGGCATGAACATCCTCGCCGGGCATGTCGAAATCACGTATTACACACTCATCATCATGGCGTATTACGCGGTCTTCCGCTTGGGGTATGAATATTTTATGAGCGCTAAGCTAACCCCACCCCCCGGCCCCCTCCCCGTACACGGGGAGGGGGAGCAGTCGCCTGCGGCGACAAGAGATACGCACCACGAACAAAACAAGCCCCTTCTCCGTTTACGAGACGAGGATGAAGCGGACGGTTTACGGAGGATGAAGGAAAAAGTAGAACGCACATCTTTACGAAAATTGATTGCGCGAGGGCTACAACTCACGGCGATGGTCGCGCTCGGCATCGGACTCGGCGCGGCGCAATTCGTCCCGTTGTTTGAACTTGCGAGCAACAATTTTCGCGATGGCGCGGCGACATTTGAGCAGGTGCGCGGTTGGGCGCATCCGGCGCGGGATGTCGTACAATTTGTGCTGCCGAACTTCTACGGCAATCCGGCGCATCACGAGGTCTTCGATGTGTTCGCGTGGCAGAGCGTTCCGGTGACGACGAATGCGCTCGGACACAACATTCGCGATACCGATTGGGGCATCAAGAATTATGTCGAAGGCGCGTTGTATGTCGGGATTCTGCCGTTGCTGTTAGCGGGGTATGCGTTGTTGGATGCGTTCGTTTTGAGGCGCGGCGCTGTAACCCCACCCCCTAACCCCCTCCCCGCAAGCAGGGAGGGGGAACTGTCACGGCTAGACGACAAGCCACCATATCACGCGATATTCGCTGTCCTCGCGCTCGCCGCGCTGACGTTCATGTTCGGCATGGTGACGTATGGCGTGTTGTTCTTCACGCTGCCGGGCATTGACCAATTGCATTCGCCATTTCGTTGGGTGTTCGCGGCGACGTTTAGCGTGGCGGTGTTGGCCGGTTTTGGCGTGGAGGCGCTATCCCTCCCCCGAAATATCGTAGGGGCGCAGCGCGCTGCGCCCCTACAGACGATTCGGCGCATCGGATACGGGCTGATTGCAGTGGCGATTCTCGTACTCGGCGGGTTGGTGGCGTCGCGGATTTTTTACACGCGCTTCGAGCCGTTGATTGAGCGCATCTTCAACGGTATGGCGAAAGCGCCGGAAGCCTTCGCCGACACGCGCATGTTTTACAGCTACGAATTCCGCAATGTGCTCATTTTCGGCGTGATGTTGTTGGGCGCAGGGGTTGTGTTTTGGTTGGCAGGGCGCTCACAAAACAACATTGTAGGGGCACAGCATGCTGTGCCCCTACACCGACGTGCGTATTTATGGCAAGCCCTCGCCGTCATCCTCATCGTCGTTGATTTGATGCTCGCCTCGTGGGGATTCAATCCGGCGTCCGACCCGGCGCTGCTTGACTTCACCCCCCCGGCGGTCGAGTGGATGCAAGGACAGCCGGGTGACTTTCGCTTCACGACACTTGATGACCCGACGAAACGCGCCCTGATGCAAGCCAATCTCGGTTGGCAATTCGGCCTCGACGATGTGCGCGGTTATGAGAGCATCATCCCGAAGCAGTATGTCGATTATATGCAGCAGCTCGCGCCGCAAATTCAACTCGACTTCAATCGTGTGGCGCCGGTGTATACGGCGTATCACGAGAGCTACAACTTTACATTCACACAAGCGCTCGACTCGCCGCTTCTCGATTTGCTCAATGTGCGTTATGTGATGACGCACAACTTCACGATGCTTGAGGATTGGCCGTTGGTGTATGAAGATGAGGCTGTGCGCATTTGGGAAAATGTAGACGCCGTGCCGCGTGCTTATGTCGTCCCGGCGGCGGACTTCGATGCCGACAGCCTGACTGTGCCCGCTACGCTCTTGCCGGGCAATATCACCCGCGATACAGGGCGCGAGCAATTCGTCGATGTCGCGATTGACGGCGAGTCGTGGCTTGTGATGAGTCAAACCTATTTTCCGGGATGGCGAGCCTTCATCAGGCCGATGGGCGCTGATGAACGCGAAGAGCGACCGCTTGACGTACAACTCGTCAAGGGCAATTTTCAGGGTGTGCTACTCACTGACGCCGGTGAATGGACGGTGCGCTTCGTCTACAGTCCGACGAGTTTCCAAGCCGGGTTGTTCGCGTCGTTCATCAGCGTCGTGCTCATCATTTTCATGGTGGGGACGTGGTTGTGGCGCTTGTTCATCGTGACGGAAGAAGCGAGCGGAGTCTCGGTCATCGCCCGCAACAGCATCGCGCCGATTATCCTCAACTTGTTCAATCGTTTCATCGACTTCGCGTTTGCGTTTGTCATGCTGCGCATTCTCGGCCCTGAGGAAGCGGGCATTTATTATTACGCCATCATCGTCTTTGGTTGGTTCGACATTTTCACGAACTTCGGCCTCAACATCTTTCTGACACGCGAAGTCGCCCGCGACAAAGCGAAAGCTGCGCGATATTTCTTCAACACGAGTCTGCTACGGCTGATACTCGCGGGCGTAGGTGTGCCGTTGTTGATTGCGTTCCTCGCCGCGCGACAAGCGACGATTGACCCGCCGTTGACCACACGCGCTCTGCTGGCGATTGCGTTGCTGTATATCGGCTTGATTCCCAACAGCCTCAGCACCGGGATGTCCGCATTGTTCTACGCTTTCGAGAAAGCGGAGTATCCGGCAGGTATCGCGACGGTCGCGACGATTAGCAAAACGACATTTGGACTGGCGGCGTTGTTGCTCGGTTATGGCGTCGTCGGTCTCGCGGCGGTCAGCATCATCACGAATTTGATTACGTTCAGCGTCATGGTTTATGGCGGGCGCGAGTTGTTGCGTGGCGATGCCGGTCGTAGGGGCGACCCGCCGGGTCGCCCCTACAAGATGAATCGCAACTTGATTCGCGGCATGGTCGGCGAGAGTTGGCCGTTGATGCTCAATCATTTCTTGGCGCAAATCTTCTTTCAAATCGATGTCGTCATCATCGAGGCGCTTCATGGCGCACGGATGGTCGGGCAATACAGCGTCGCCTACAAATGGGTTCTCGCGCTGAATATCGTCCCGGCATTTTTCACGCAAGCGATGCTGCCGGTCATGTCGCGACAAGCGCATGAGAATCCGGAGACACTCAAACGCAATTATCAACTCGCGATTAAATTGCTCGTCAGCACGGCGACCCCGACGGCGGTGCTGTTCACATTTCTCGCACGGCCATTAACCTTCGTGCTCGGCGGTTCCGAATTTTTGCCGGAAGGCGCCATCGCTCTGCAATTGATGATATGGAGCATCCCCATCGGGTGGATGAACAGCCTGACGCAATATGTGCTCATCGCGCTCGATTTGCAACGTCGCATCACGCGGGCATTCTTCATCGGCGTGACGTTCAACATCGTCACCAATCTGATTTTTGTGCCGCAGTTCGGCTTTCGCGCCGCAGCGATCACGACGATTGCGTCTGAGATTGTATTACTCGTGCCATTTGCATGGTTGCTGCAAGGGGCACTTGGTCGCATCAATTGGTTTGAACTCGTCTGGCGGCCATTCGCCGCGTCGGGGGTGATGGCGGCAGTGTTGTGGGTCGGTTGGGATACACAACCGCTACTCGCGCTATTCCTCGCGCTGTTGATTTATCCGGTTGTGCTCCTCGCGCTGCGACCACTCAACG
>RFIA01000345.1 GCA_003695675.1 Chloroflexota bacterium | reverse complement strand
TTGCAAACGCTGAACGCATGGCGAGCACTTGATCTCGGCGGGTCGGCGGCGATGGCGTATGTCTTGCTGTTCCTCGTGACGTTCTTCGCGCTCGTGTTCGTCAACTTTATCCGCAAGGGGTTGATGGAGAATATCTGATGTTAAAAAAATTCTTTGTTTCATCGAGTCCATTCAAACTTTCCCCCGTCCGGATGTTTTTTTCCTATTTGTTGCTCATCTTCTGGACATTTGTCGTCCTGTTTCCATTTTATTGGATGGCGACGACGGCTTTTAAGCTGCCGATTGATGTCAGCACCGGGCCGAAGTACATCCCGTTTGTCGATTACAAACCGGTGCTCAATGCGTGGTACGAGATGAAAGATTTTCTCCTACGACCGTATGTGAACACGGTTGTTGTCGGCCTCGTCAGTTCGGTGATTACGCTGCTCATCGGCGCATTTGCGGCCTATGCGTTGGTGCGGTTTGAATATCGCCCGAAACCCGGTTTGGTCGGCGTGTTCATTTTGTGCGGCGCAGTGTCCGCGATTTTGATGTTGTTCGGCGGTATTCATTGGATCCTAGCTGTTTTGATCGGCCTGACATTATTCGCCTTCGCCGCAGCGACGATTGGCAAACGCTTTAGCGGCACCTTGACCAACAACGACATCGCCTTCTGGCTCATCTCGCAACGGATGCTGCCGCCGATTGTCGTCGTGCTGCCGATCTTCATGATGTTCCAAAAATTGCAATTGCTCGACACACAAGCCGCGCTCATCATCGTTTACACGGGCGCGAATTTGCCGCTTGCGATTTGGTTCATGCGCGACTTCTTCCTGAGCATTCCGCTCGAACTCGAAGAGAGCGCCTTCATCGATGGCGCGTCACGTTTTCAAGTGTTGCGGCGCATCATTTTGCCGCTTTCTGTGCCCGGCCTTGTGGCGACCTTTTTGATTATTTTGATTTTCGCGTGGAACGAATTCATCTTCGCGCAATTTCTCTCGCGGGCGAATTCGCAGACGATGCCGGTGCTCGTTTCGGCACAGAACGCGACGCGCGGCCCGCAATGGTGGAACATTTCGCTGTTGGTGTTGTTCATGGTCACGCCGATTGTCATCATGGCGATTGTGCTTGAACGCTTCATCGCACGCGGTCTGCTGATGGGTGCGGTTAAGGGGTAAACAGCCCCGCGATGATACGCAACACCTTCAATACATTGATTCAACGTAACTACTCAGGTCGTGTATTTGCGAGAAAAAAAGCAAAACGATTCAACGCAAAGGCAGACGCAGGGAACGCAGAGCGGATTGATTGCAAGCGCGTATTTGACCGGGTTTAGCAAGCTAAACCCCAACGAAAAGTGCCTCGTTGGGGCAGAGCGTGCTCTGCCCACTTCGTTATTGCACCGCTTTTCTTTGCGATCTTTGCGTCTTAGCAGTTCAATATCGTTTCCTTTCGCTTGATGCGCTCTTGTATGCTGAGTAGTTACGCACTTTTTACTCATCGCTCGCAACGCAAAAATACATCTCTTGACGAAAGGATTTTTACGGCATGGCTGCTTATCAATTGCCTACAATTGACGAACCCGCGCCCGTCGCCGAAAACGAAGCGATTTTAATTGCCAATGGCGATTTGCGTTTGTCGGCCAATCAAGTGTGTTGGGCAGCGCAACATGAGATGGAACAAAGCATCATCGCTGCATTTGCGAAAGAAGGCATCACCGTCAAACGCGGGCATCCCTTCGATGACGCATTGCAACACGGCTTCATCTGGAATCAACGCATGGGGATGGATGTCTTCCGCAATATTCATCCGGACGCGCCCCTCATCGTGGCCGAAGCGGTGTGGCAATACAGCCATCATGTGCTGCACGGCCTGCGTGACCATCGCGGCCCGATTCTGACGGTTGCCAATTGGAGCGGGCAATGGCCGGGTCTCGTCGGGATGCTCAATCTGAACGGCTCGTTGACCAAGATGGGCGTCGCATACAGCACGATATGGAGTCTCGATTTCACCGACGAATTTTTCTTGAATGGCATCCGCCAATGGATCCGGGAAGGGCGCATCACACACGACACGAGTCATGTGCGCGCTCTCGATGTGGCAGCGCTGCCGGGCGATGAACGCGCTCTCGGCGAAGCGTTAGCCGCACAACTGCGCCATGAAAAAGCGATTATGGGTGTTTTCGATGAGGGCTGCATGGGGATGTACAACGCGATCATCGACGACGAATTGCTCAACCCGACCGGCGTCTATAAAGAGCGGCTCAGTCAATCGGCGCTCGTCGCCGCCATGCGACGTGTCAGCGATGAAGAAGCGGCTGCGTCGCGTCGCTGGCTGGACGAACAAGGCATGACATTCGTGACCGGCCCGAACGAAGAAACCGACCTCACCGATGGGCAAATTCACGAGCAAATGAAGATGTACATCGCGGCGGTGCGCATTGCCCATGAATTCGGCTGCGCGACCATCGGCATCCAATATCAACAAGGTCTCAAAGACATGACGCCCGCTTCCGACCTCGTTGAAGGTTTGCTGAACAATGTCGAACGCCCGCCGGTTTATCATGAGACAACGAAGCAAGAACTCTTCGCAGGGCAGGCGCTGCCGCACTTCAACGAAGTCGATGAGTGCGCGGGTCTCGATGCGTTGGTGACGAATCGCGTGTGGCGGGCGATGGGTTTCGACCCGGCGACGACCTTGCACGATTTGCGTTGGGGCGAGCATTACACCGGCGATGGCGTCGATGATTATGTGTGGGTCTTCTTGATTTCGGGCGCGGCGCCGGCTTCGCATTTCATCGGTGGTTATGCCGGTGCGTCGAGTGAACGCCAACCGCCGATGTATTTCCGTCTCGGTGGGGGAACCCTCAAAGGCATCAGCAAGCCGGGCGAAATCGTTTGGAGTCGCATCTATGTGATGGACGGCGCGCTGCATTGTGACATCGGGCGGGCCACGGTCGTTGAATTGCCGCGCGAAGAAACCGAACGCCGTTGGCAAGCCACGACCCCGCAATGGCCGATTATGCACGCGGTGTTGCACGGCATCACCCGCGATCAAATGATGGCGCGGCACAAAGCCAATCATCTCAATGTCGTCTATGCGCCGTCCGCCGACGAAGCCGACAAAGCGCTGAGCGCTAAAGCCGCGATGCTCAACGCGATGGGCATCGCCGTACATTTGTGTGGTGACGTCAATCTGTAGCTGTGGTCTACTCAGCATGTAGGCATGAATCGAGCAGGACGACTATATTGAACCGCAGAGCCGCAGAGAATGCTCATTAAAATATTCTGCCGGTGACTTTACGTTGAATCTTTTTGTTTTTTGCTCACCTAATTACTGTTAATATGCTGGCAAACCGAACCCCTCGAAATGAGGGGCAGGTCGATTCGCTCATATTCGTGATGTTGGCAGTTTATGATCGTTCTTCGACGATTATCTGCAACTCAGTAACCCATTCTGATTGCGGCACATGGTGCATTGCACCTTTATGATGAATGGCGCGATATTCATGGCACAGGCCATAACCATTTTCGATAGCCCATCGCTCAAGCAACACTTGCTTTTCGAATAGATCCGCTTCACCATGTCCCCTCACAACGATTGTTGCAGCCAACACAGGCGGAATCTGAGTCAAAACCAGTTTGTCATTAGTCGATAATTCGACATCCCCAGATTGTTCGTCGGTCACTGGGACGATAAAGGCAAATTCATAATTGTCTGGATTGATCTTTTCACCGTATACCGCACCCATAAATTGTCCCGTGTGTTTGATCTTTCCAACTGCAATCAGCTCGTTGATTTCTTGTGCTGTGGTTGGAATCTGATGCTCTACCGGACGAAAACGCAGATATAATGCGGCAAATGATGGGATTTCCTTCACAATCACATTTAACTCAGGCATGTTGTCCTCCACTTCGATCATCTTTAGGTGAAATTCAACCATTGCCAGTCGCTGTTGTTCTTCACGAACTTGTTGCTCAAGTTCCGCTTTCTTCAGGCGAAACATGCCACGCAACTCATCAATATTCATTTCCTGATTGATGATCAAACCAATTTGTTCCAGCGATAATCCCATTCCTTTCAGTGCCATGATGTGATGAGCACGCGGCAATTGTTCGAAGCTGTAGTAGCGGTAGCTCGTAAACGTATCGACGTGCTCGGGGCGCAATAGTCCCCGCTCATCATAGATGTGTAAGGCTTTGATGCTGATTTGACTGAGGCGCGAAAATTCACCGATCTTGAGCATGATATTCTCCCGAACGCGACTTGCTTTGGTTATTATCGATTGAAGGCGGCCTTCTTGTTTGAGTATGCTGTCTTACCTAGGGGAAGAGTCAAGAGGGTTGTTGTCATTGCTCTCAAGTTGAATCTTTTGTTTTGATCCAAAGATGCCACCGCCAATTGTTAAGATAACCGGTTGTCTGCTAAAGTAATGATGACGCATCGCCCTAATCATAAGGTGGCGTATGATGCGAAATCGATTACAATCTTGATAGAGTAGTAACATTTTCAGTCAGTCAAATTGTCAATTTATGGATAATCATTCAAACATCATGGCAAAAAAGAATCATCGCACTTCACAAAAACCTTCCGTCAGCATCGACGATGTAGCCCGCAAAGCCGAAGTTTCGACGGCGACGGTGTCGCGCGTGTTGGCGAAC
>RFIA01000344.1 GCA_003695675.1 Chloroflexota bacterium | reverse complement strand
CGATATTCGTTTGATGCGTTGGTGGTTCATCGCAAGTGTCGTGGTGTTCTTATTGATGCTGACGAATCGCAGCGACCCGGCGACGATTCTCGGACGGTATTCATTGCGTTTTGCGCTCTTGTTGTTCGTGATGGCCGGTTTCGTGTTCATAAGCGGCGGCTTGTTATGGTTGGAGCGGCGCGGTCATTTGCCGACGCTGTATCTGCCCCTGCCGAACAGTGTGCCTTTCAATGTGGCCGTGAGCGCTGGCGGTGTGTTGTTACTCGGAGGCTTTTGGTATTTCAGACCGGGTTCGAGCAATTTCGCCAACGAAGTTTTTCATGTTTATGTGTTGGCGCTGTTGTTCGCCGCGCTGATGATTGTGCTGCGTTTGAATGGTGTCGTGGGACGCAGTCTCCCGCAAGATTGGCAATGGGTTACATTGCTTGCCGTCGCCGCCGCCCCATTGATTCTACTCGTCTTGTATCACGGACGTATTCCACCGTTGTCATCGTATGATGAACCTTACGAGGTTTCAATGGCACGGACATTGTACGAGTCACGGGCGTTGTTCGTCACATTGACGCCTAACAAAACGGTCGAGTTCAATCTGTTCACCGGGTTTTCGCTGGTGCGTCCGCTTGCGGGGTTGTGGATGAGTCTCGTCGGCGCGGGCTTCACACAAGCGCGAATATTTTACCTGTTGATTGGTGCGGTCAGTTTGCCATTTGTGTATGCGACGGCGGGTCGACTCTATGGGCGTGTGGCATCGTTGATTGCGGTGGTTGTATTGGCGATATGGTTGCTGCATCACAATTACGCCCGTCCTGATATGTTCGTCACGACGACCTTGGCGATTGGCTTGTATTTTTATTTCAAATGGCGCGACGAGACCACATCGTACAAACATATCGTGATTGGTGTGGTGCTGGCGTTAGGAATCGAAGGGCACACAGCTTTCGGGATGCGCTTCGCCGGTGCATTGGGACTCGTCTATCTGTGGGATGCGTTGCGGTCAATGCGTGAGGCAAGTAACATCGATAAGCCCGTAGAGCAAAAAGGCGTCACAAATCGCGTACAAACCCCGACCCCAACCCTACCGTGTGTAGACACTGCGGTTCATCCCCTCCCCGTACATAGGGAGGGGACTTCAACCCCGACCGTGAGCAATGCTGCTCCCCCTCTCCGCAAGCGGAGAGGGGGCCGGGGGGTGAGGTTAATTTTGGGGCACATCTTCATCGACCGGCGGGTTTTGTATTACGCAATAGGTGTCGTGTTGGTCTTGCTGATGTTCATCGTCACACGCACATTGCTATTGGCGAGTGGTGCGTCGGAAAGCAACATCTTCACAGCGATGCGTGATTTATTTCGGTCACGTAATGACGGGGCTGCTTTCTTCGACCTTGCACAGCGCTTTGAGGTCAACAGCGGTCTCTATACGCAATATATACGCTTCCACGCGCTCGAAGTGCTGCTGATAATCATCACGCTCAGCATCGCTTTCATCCGGCGTCGGCCAACTGATACGTTGCTCGCTGCGTTGTATAGTATCGGCCTCATCTATATGCTGCTGACACTCGTCCATTACAATCGCGATGTCGGCAATTATTACGCGATTCATGGAGCGCCGTTACTTGCATTGCTCATCGGCGGGCTTGTACAGCAACTCGACGCGAAGTTATTCGCTAACGATGATACGCCATCGTCGTCGGGAATCTTGACGTGGGGCGCATTCGTCGTGTTGTTCGCCATCATCGCTGTGTTGACCGCCGACACACTCGATTTTGTCAATCGCCGGGCACAAGACAGTCAAGCGCGTTTGCTCGAAGTCGGTGAGCAAATCGCCGCGCTTGTGCCGCGCGATGTCGCTATCGCCGGGACGCCGGTTTATTATCTAGCGATGGCCGACCGCCCGAATTATGTCTCAAATACCATCTTGCTGCATGTCTCTGTTGATGAGTGGGCGCATGGGTCAGCACGCTTGAACGATTGGGCGCGGTATGGTGTGCAATCGCCCGGCGCGATTCTGGCCACCGCAGGGCTTGACGACACGATGCCACAAGCAGTTGAATTTATCGAACGCAATCAATTCGTCCGCGTCTACTGTCCGCCAATACCGTTGTTCGGACGGCGGGCAATTTTGTATATGTCGCCGGAGTATTTGCCGCCCGATGGAGCGTCCGGTTGTGCGGAGTGAGTCGCCTGTGTACGTGAATCGTCGCTTGTTGACTGGTTGGCTTCTCATCAGCGTGATCGTGCTGGTCATCATGTTGTCGCATCGCAGCGACTCGACTCAGGTGTTGGGGCGCTACTCGTCGCGATATGTGCTGACACTCGGCACGATGTTCGGTTTCGCGCTGCTGGCGGCATTGGCGTTGTGGGGTGAACGGCGCGGATGGTTGGCGCGAGTCACCATCAAGCTGCCGCAGACACGCCCCGTGCAAGCCGTCGTCATTGTCGGCAGTGTGGCTGCCCCGGCAGCGTTTTGGTATCTGCGACCCGGTTCGCAAAATTTCCCGTCGGAATTGTTTCATGTCTATGTGCTTGCATTGCTGATGAGCGCTATCATCTGGTTGCTGCATCAGACCGGCGTGGCACAGCAAACCGTCACTCGACACGAGCAGATTGTTCTACTGATACTCGTCGTGATGATGCCGCTTGTCTTGATGGCGGTGTTCGTCACCCGAGTGCCGCCCTTGTCGCCCAATGATGAAGCCAATCAAGTCGATTTTATCTGGACAGCCGCACAAACCGGTGAATTCTTCCGTCACCTGAATCCGGTGCGCCCCGACTCAAATTTGTTCATCACTTCTTATCCGTTACGGCGTTGGCTGGCGACAACATGGCTAGACGTTTTCGGGCCGGGCTTGCTGCAACTGCGAACATTTTATCTCGTCGTCGGATGGGTTGGCCTGCCCTTCATCTATTTGACCGCGAAACGGCTCTATGGGCAGATGGCCGCGCTGGTCTCTATTCTCATAGCGGGGACACTGCTGCTGCATCACAATTATGCCCGCCCCGATGTGCTTGTGGGTGTGGCGTTGGCGGCGGGATTGTATCTGTTCTTCAAATATCGCGATGACGCGACTCCGACGAAACATATCATGATTGGTTTCATACTCGCGTTAGGAATCGAGGGGCACACCGGTTACGGGATTCGCTTCGCCGGGGCAGTCGGCGCGATTTATTTGTGGGAGGCGCTGCGCACTTTGATGACGACGCGACGTCAATCTCATGACACACGAGTATTGTATTATGCGCTCGGTGTGGCTGTCTATCTAGCCATGTTCGCGGTCTCACGTATCATCTTCGTCACCGGCGGCGACTTCAGCATCGACAGCACGGCACAAGCCTTCAGCGACATCTATACCCTGCAAAATCCGGGTGGCACGGGCTTCAGCCTGCTGAAAAAAATCAATTTGCATATTGACTTATATCGACAATATTTACAATTTCATCCGCTCGAAGTGCTCACATTATTCGCGTCGTTGTTGTTGGCGCTCCTACGACGTACAGCCGCAGACCGCGCCCTTGTCATCATCTTTGCGTTGGGCACGGCGTATCTAATTCCCGCGCTGGCGCACACCACCGATTATATCGGGACGTATTACGCGATTCATTGGATGCCACTCACCGCGTTGATGATCGGCGCAGCAGTGGCCCAATTGACCGGCACATTGCCGGCACAACTGCAAGCGGAAAAACGCGACGGATTCCATATCGCGGGGGCGACAGTCATCGTCGCATTGGTTGTGCTCGTCACAGTGGACACACGCGATTTTGCCGAGCGGCGCATCAGCTTCAATCATCTCGAATTCGCGACGATAGGCCAAGCGATTGACCGCATCGTCCCGGATGAGATGGTGATTGCCGGGGACTCGGTGTACTTTTTGGGGATGCCGCGCCGCACAACGTATACGGGGATAGCGACGCTGGTCAACGTGCCACTTGACGAATGGCGCGACGGGTCGCCCCGTCTTGATGAATGGTCTCGCTTTGGCATTCGTGCGCCGCAGGCCATCATCGTCACGGTGGGGCGCAACTTCCAACCTGAAATTGATGACTATATCGCGGCGAATGGCCTTGTCGCCGTCCGCTGTTTCGCGCACAATCTATACGGTAAGCAAACGATTTTGTATATGCCGGAAGATTTTCTGCCGGGCGATGCGCCTGCTCATTGTTAGCCTATCGGTATATTATGACAACGGACAATCTTCGAGAACCTATCATCGACGCCAACAGCTCAACCGCTGTCGTGCGCTGGAATTATTTGGCGAGTGTGGTGGTCGTCATCCTCATCATGCTGCTGCTTGTCGAAGGCATTGCGACAGTTATTTATCGACAATTTGAATTTGCGGACAGTTATCATACAGCCCGCAATCCCAATTTCCGGCGCGGTTTGGTGACGTACACGTCGCTAATCCCGGAGAATCGTGCGCCGCATCGCATCGTGCTCATTTCAAATTCGCAGGGCTTTCTACGCGAGCAAGCCGACGAACATTTGACGTATGCCAGCCAACTTGAGCAAATGCTCAACGCCAATGCGCCAATCGATGAATCCTTCGATGTTTTGAATTGGTCAATACCGGGAGCTTATGCACCCGAATACGTCCTACTGGCGACACAAGTTGGTCAACATGAGCCTGACCTGATTTTGCTCGTCACCTACATCGCCAATTTTACTGACGAACCGCACCCGATTTCGTTTTACATCAGCGATGCCAAACAGCTGGGTTATCGAAGCGAGGCGCGTCAATTATTGCCGGATGACTTCATCGACCGGCATCAGGTTAATGATCCCTTGTTGTGGTTACAGACGAATACATCGATTGGAAAATTGAGCCATGTGCTCGAATTCCCTCGTAATGATAGATGGCGGTGGGAAGCGACCGAACCAAACGTGGGTGTGCCGCGCCCTGCCGACGATATAGCGGCGTGGAATCGCTGGGCAGAGATTTTGATGCGAGAATTTCATGATACACTACGAGCAAGTGGGGCTGACGCCCCGTTGATCATCATCAATATGCCAGCTAATCGTAATGGATATACTGAAGAAGCATGGCAAAATATTGAGAGTTTTGTGCCTGCTGTAGAAGCGCTGTTTGCGGGGCAATCCGATGTCCAAGTTTTAGACGCCAGCGATGGAATCGTCCCCACCGATTTGTATTATGGCCGGCTCCACTTTCGACCCGAAGGGCATCGTTTGTTTGCCGAGTGGTTGTACGATGTTGTCAACGAAACGCTTGCTTTGGAATGAGGTGTTTGCCTTCTGTCATCGTGAGTTATTACCGTTACGAGATTGTCGATAATCGATGAAGGTCAAATGAAGGTCAAATCAATGCCGCCTGATTTTCAATCATCCGAAAGCCAAAGACGATTCGCCGGGGCGTGGCTTCTCGTCAGCGCGGTTGTCTTGGTATTGATGTTGCTGCACCGCAGCGATTCGATTGCGTTCTTCGGGCGTTACTCGACGCGCTACATGTTCACATTGGCGGTGATGGTCGGGTTCACCGGCATCGCGGCGGTCACGTGGTTGATAATGCGCAACGAACACACGCTGTTACAACGTTTGGCATTGCCCCACAGCGTATGGTTTGCTCGCGGCGTCAGCATCGGCGGCATCGCATTGATGGCGTTATGGTGGTACTTCAGGCCGGGCACTCGGCAACCGGTGACGATGTTGTTCCATTTTTATGTGTTGGCACTGCTCTTCGCGGGTATGGTGTGGTTGTTGATCGCGTCGGGACAAGCAAATCGCGTCTTTGAGGTGCGTTGGTTGCTCTCGCTGTTATCAGTTGGTGTGCCGGCACTTTTGCTCCTCATCTATTTGGGTAAATTGCCCCCTTTAGCCCCCTTCGACGAATCGTTGCAGGTCAATGGCTCTTGGTCGATTGTTGACACCGGCGATTTCTTCCCACGGATTCATCCGTATTCCGTGCGTGACTACACACTCGGTTCTATTTTGCGTCAGGCTGCCGGGAGGTGGATGGCGCTGACCGGCGTCGGGTTGAATCAGTTGCGTCTCTTTTACGTATTGGTTGGCGCGGTCAGCCTCGTATTCATTGAACGCACGGCCAACATGCTCTATGGGCAGGCAGCACGTTTTGCGGCGGTCGCCGTTGGCGCATTCATGCTGCTGCATCACAACTTCGCAAGACCCGACGTGTTCGTCGCGCTGACTTTGGCCGCCGGGTTATACGTCTTCTTCATCGCGCAACGCGCCTCATCGCCGCGCAAGCATTTTCTCGTCGGCCTGCTGCTAGCGATGGCTGCGGAAGGGCATCCGGCGTATGGGCCGCGTTTCGCCATTGGCGTCGGCATCATCTACCTGTGGGATTATATGCAGCACATCCGCCGCACACGCGAGTGGTTTCGTCGTTTGCGCGTCGTCTACTTCGTGATGGGCGGCGCGACATATCTGATTTTTTATCTGATTTCGCGCACGCTGTTCGTCAATGATGGTGCGATTGATGTCGGCAATACATTGGAAACGCTGCGCCTGCATTATCTAGCACAATCACGCGGTTCAGTCGGGCCATTGTCCGCCGCGAAATGGATGTTGAATGTGACGATGTACCGGCAGTACGTGATGCTGTATCCATTCGAGGCGTTGCTGACGATAGCGGTCATCGTGCTGGCAATATGGCGTCGCCGTCGCGAAGACCTCATACTGGTGATTGTTTTCGTTGTCGGCAGCATCTATCTGTACGGCACACTCGCCCATCTCAACAATTTCATCGGCTCGTATTCGTATTATGCGATTCACACGATGCCGATTATCGCGCTCTTGACCGGCAGCCTGGTCGCGCAAATTAACGAGGCGCTGCCGCAGCCCTCAGCAATACATCAAACGCGATTGACGTGGGCGAGTGGGATGACAATTGTCGCTATCGTCGCCGTTTTCACCGCCGACACACTCGACCTAGCGCAGCACCGCTCATCAGACAACATGGCGCAACTCATCGCCGTCGGCGAGCAAATCGACCGCCTCATCCCCGAAGATTTGATGATTTCGGGCACACAAGTCTACTGGCTTGGCATGACGCATCGTAGACGCTATGTGTCGACGGCGGCGCTCGCCGTCGAACCGCTTGCGGATTGGTCGAATGGTTCAGTTGTGTTGAACGAATGGGCACAGTATGGTATCACCGCGCCCGAAGCCGTGATTGTCACGCGCGGCCTTGACACCGATGAGGATATTTTCGCATACATCGATGCTTATGACCTTGTGGCGACGTATTGTTTTCCTATCAATCGATTTGCTGGCGAGACGGTGGTCTATCTGCCTGCAACGCAGGAACGAGACTCTGCCGCGCCGGGTTGTGACGGTTGATAGATTGGATCGAATGAACACGAAAAATTCAACACAAAAAGGCACGTAATAATTCACTAGCACGAGCGAGAAATTTCATGAATGACAACACGATTCGCGAACTCATTGACGCGGCGATTGCCGTCAGCAAATTGGCGTATGCGCCGTATTCTGATTATCACGTCGGCGCGGCCTTGTTGAGCAGCGACGGCCACATCTTCACGGGCTGTAATGTGGAGAATGCTTCGTACCCCGCGACGATTTGTGCTGAGCGCACCGCGCTCGTCAAAGCCGTCAGCGAGGGGCAGCGCCGCTTCAGCGCGATTGTCGTCGTGACGCGCAACGGCGGTTTCCCGTGTGGTATCTGTCGCCAAATGTTGTATGAATTCGCGCCGGACTTGCGGGTGATTATTGCCAACACAAAGGGCGAGATTCTCGACGATATGCCGCTGCGTGAATTGTTGGCGAAAGGCTTCGGCCCGGCGAGTTTGGAGGCGTGATATGCCCCGCCCACAACGCGCCTTCCGCACGCAGGCCTTGATTCTCAAACGGCGTGACTTCGGCGAGGCCGACCGCATGTTGACGATACTCACGCCGTCGCATGGCAAAATCGAAGTCGTTGCGCACGGTGCGCGGAAGTTGACGAGCAGCAAAACCGGTCATGTCGAATTGTTCACCTGCGCCGATATGCTGATTCATAACGGGCGCAACTTCGGCATCGTCGCGCAAGCCGAGATGGTCACGCCCTATCAACCCTTGCGCGAAGATTTACAGCGCGGGGCGTATGCCAATTATGTCGCGGAATTGGCCGACCGATTCTCCACACTCGACGAACCCGACGATAGCAGTCTGTTCACCCTATTGAGTGAAACCTTCGAGCGTTTGAGCATCGTCGATGACCCGCGTCTCGCAATTCGTTACTACGAGATTCGTTTGCTCGATGTCGCCGGTTTTCGTCCTGAATTGAACGAATGTGTTTTCGGTCGCGAAGCGATTGAACCCGAAGATCAATTTTTCAGTTATGCTGAAGGCGGCGTCGTTTGCCCGCGTCATGCCAATCAAAGTGTCCGCCTCACGCGCGTATCGCTCAACGCACTCAAGATTTTGCGCCATCTGCAACGCAGTTCTTATGCGCATATCGCCGCATTGACGATTGACGCCCCATTACACAACGAGGTCGAACGGATTTTGCTTGGCTACATCACTTATCAACTCGAACGCAAATTGCAAAGCATCGACTTCATCAAGCGCATCCGGTCGATATAGACTTGTTCTCTTTTTATTGTCGGCTAGTCAAATCTGAGATGGGATTTCTTTCGTCATGCAGTGGACGGCGCCGCCGCCGTTGGCGCCGATGCGGCAATCAATCGGGCAAATTTCGTAAGCGGGCAGCGCCTCGCGATAAATGTCGAGGGCGTCGTCGTCCGTCGCGATACCGAAGACCGGCACAAGCACGCGCTCGTTGACCGTGAGGGCGTTGGTATAACTGCGCCAAATCTTATACGTCCAATTGAAATAAAATGGCGGCGTCGGTAGTTCGATGACGCGATACGACTGTCCGTGTGCATTCGTCTCGCGGCGGAGTCTGTCGGCAGCGTTGCGCAAATTGTCACCGTTGAAACGCGAACTCGGTGCAGAGACGAGAACGGTCTCGGCGTCTGCAAGTTTGATGAGTAAGTCGATGTGCCCGGTCTCTTCCATCTTCAGGCGCGGCAAGAGAATGAGCTTCTCGAATGCGAAGACCTCATGCAGCATTTCGAGCAAACGGTCGTGCGTGAGCTGTGGATTGCTGCGAAAAATTTGCTCCGACATGATGAATGTACCCGCGCCGTCTGTCCACAAATTGCCGCCTTCGGTGTGCAAGTCGAGATAACGCGCTGGCAAGTCTTCATGCGCCGCCCATCGTCGCGGCATGGCGTCATCTTGCTGTTGTGGATAAGCAGGCAACGGGTCGTAGCGGGTGTACACAACGGCGCGTTGTCCGGCTTCATCATAACCGACGAAGGGGCCATAATCGCGAATCCATATATCATCGGTCGGCAGATGCAGATAGCGCACGCGGTCATTTGTCGCGATGCCATGCTGTGCCAAATAACAATCGATGCCCCGCGCCCACATCGGATGCGGCGCGGTGATGACGACACCCGCGACCGGCACAATCGCCGCGACCATCTGCGCGTGCAATGCCCACAACGGCGGATACATCACCGGCCAACTGAGCAAAACCGAGTCCATCGTCTCCCACTGTGCGGGCAAGCGAATCAACCCGTGTGGTTCACGCGATGAGTCGGTATTGTCGGCGACAGTTTCAACCGTCAACGCTTGTGATTCGATGTGTTGTTGTGCGGCATCGACAGCGCCATTGAGCAGCTCCCATCGTGCCATGAACTGCGCCATCTGCGCCGGTGTCGTCGGGGGATGCGTGTCGGCAGTGAGGGGATAATGCTTGCGCAGCAACGGGCGGATGAGCGTCGCTAGCAGCGCGGGCATCTTGCGCCGCCACAACGGATAGGGGATGTATCCAAATCGAATTGGCATGTTGATTGGCATATTAGAAAAAATTCGTGTAACTACTCAGGCAGTGTATCGGCTAGAAGAAAAGCAAAAAGATTCAACGCAAAGGCGCAAAGACGCAAAGGACGCAAAGCGATTTTGAAAAATCTTGGCGTTCTTGGCGTCTTGGCGGTTCAATTTCTTTTCAATTCGGTCGATTCATGCCAATATGCTGAGTAGTTACAAATTCGTTGAACTGCATCAAGTGCCGCCGGAGGCTGAAGGCCATCCGGCGATACAGCACGCGGCATTACCATTCAAGTGCGTAACGCCTATGCAATTTACAAGCGCCCTTCACCTTTGACCACGCTCCGCGCCACGACCATGCGATGCACTTCGGACGCGCCGTCGTAAATGCGAAAAGCGCGCGCTTCTTCATACCATGTGCTCAGTGGTAAATCGCGCGAGATGCCCATGCCGCCACAAATTTGAATCGCTCGGTCGATGACGCGATTGACGGCCTCGGCGACGAAGACTTTGGTCATCGATGTTTCG
>RFIA01000343.1 GCA_003695675.1 Chloroflexota bacterium | reverse complement strand
GTAGTCGCTTTTGCACGGAGTCGTGTTTCAACCCGTGCCACAAGTTCGCGAGAGCTAAACGGTTTTGTCAAGTAATCGTCGGCACCCAATCCTAAGCCCTGCACACGATTGTTGACGTCCGCCAACGCCGTCAACATCACAATCGGGATATGTGTGGTTAGCGGGTCGCTTTTGAGTGTTTCGCAAACCTCATAACCCGACATCCCCGGCATGGCAATATCGAGGATAATCAGGTCGGGCATTTCGGTATGCGCCTTCTCGACCGTCACAAGACCGTCTTCGGCCAACACGACCCGATACCCCTTGGCCGTAAAAATATCGAATAATAACTGTCGATTATCGACGTTGTCATCGGCAACAAGAATTTTCAATGTGATCCCTTATTGATCATCACCTAGAAATTGATTGAGTTTTCGCCGCAATTCCAGCAGATCAATTGGTTTGGAAATATAATCATCGCAGCCGGCATCTAAGGCACGCTCACGGTCCCCGGCCATCGCGTGCGCTGTCACCGCGATGATTGGAATATGCTGCGCGGCAGGTGTCGATTTGATTTCTTGTGTCGTCGTCCAGCCATCTTTATGCGGCAACGACATGTCCATCAGAATCAAATCGGGCACTTCATCAACGGCTATTCGTAACCCAGAGTCGCCATCGCCTGCTTGTAAAACCTCATAATCAAGCGATTCCAACACATCAGTAATGAGTGCCATATTATTTGGATTATCTTCAACAACCAGAACACGTTTAACCATGAAATTTAGTACGCCATGAAGAACGATGCGATTAAAAAACACAATTAAATTGTACAGCAATTGTATTGGTGGGGCTAATTAACATCCGGGAGAATAATACACTCGGCAGCAACTAGGCCTATTCTGTCAACTCGTAATGGTGTGGCCTGTCTTTTCGTATTTGACGACATCTTGCACTTGCCATGTATCAACGATGGCCATGATAACCGCATCGATTGGGCGCGAGTCAGTCTGCCGTGTTTGCCGCGCACTGCTCCCCGACGCGACGAGCACAATTTCCCCTGGGCTGGCCCCAACAACATCGACTGCAATCACATAACTATTCGTCGTCTCGGCTTCGACCGTCAACTTGCGAACAATGCGCAAAGGCAACCCCTGTATATGATCGGGTTTTTGTGTCGCTACGACCGTGCCGACAACTTCAGCGATAATCACAAGCTATTCCTTGCGCGTGCTTGGATTCTCACGCCCTGTCACACCTTCAATCGCGGCCAACGCCGCCCCATACCCCGCCATAATGTCGCGTTCTTCCCCACCAAGATAAACACGCCCAAAACTACCAAACGCCTGCACTTCAAGGATGTTGATTTCGGCAGATTTCTCGGCTTCATTGGCAGCAAGCGCAGCATAACCCGCCGGTTCAACTTCCAACACATAGAGTGTTTGCCCCGCCAAAATCATGTGTCCATGCCGCAAACGATTAATCAATTGGGTTTGATGGGCGTCGATATTGCGAATAATTTGGCTCGACACCACACGCGGTTTCACACGGTCATCTTCAGAAACACCAAGCGCTTCTAAAATAGCAGCGCCAGCAGCACGCACTTCGGCTTGGCTGCTCGAATGCACTTCGAGCAGGCCATATAAACGCTCGACAATTTGCATACCCGGTCGCACATGGGTGCTCTTTAAGGCAATATCAGTGATGCGGTTGATTTCAATCCCCGGCGAAATTTCAATCCATAACGAAGCGTCGCCCGGTAATGGCAAAAATCCACGCGCCACAGTTCCGAGAAATGCGGCATGTTGCAGTTGAAGACTGTCGAGAAAAACATAACTTCGCAAATCAACCGTCAACGCTTTACCCTCCGTGTTGTGTTCGTATCTGATTTTTCCGTCAGGGATTGCTTTTTCTGTTGTGATTGTGGACGCGGTGCGATTGGCCCGGCTTCGTCGAGCAAACGTTCAAGATGTTGTAATGCAGCAGCATCAAATTCGCGATAACCACAAATATCACACGTCAGAGCAGGCATGTGAGGGGTCATCACTACAGCATCACCATGAAGCCGGATAAAATTTACATCGCCCGATTTTAATTGACCAATATGGCAATAAGGACAGGCTTTGTTTGCGCTTCGAGCATTCATCACTCAGACGATCCACTATTCAGGCAAATTAAAATCGGAGAACCCGATATGATCGACAATGCCCCAATCAGACGGCGGCCAATAACGGATTAACGCTTTCCCGACGATAAATTTTTTATCGACCGGGCCAAACGAACGCGAGTCGCTACTGCGATTACGATTGTCGCCCATCACAAAAATTTGGTCGGGGCCAACTTCCCAAGAGCGATCATTGCGGCAACTGCTCCGGCAGGCTTCGTTGATGTACGGTTCGTCAACAAGTTCGCCATTGAGCAGCAATTGTCCATCAGAAAATTCAATGGTATCGCCGGGTAAACCAATCACCCGTTTGATATAATCTTGTGTTGGGTCGCCGGGGAAGTGAAAGACGACAATATCCCCGCGGTCGGGGTCTTCCAACATATAATTAATCCGGCTGACAATTAGGAATTGCCCGGTTTCAAAATTGGGCATCATGCTTGGCCCTTGCACAATGAACCGCGCTGTCGTTAGATTGACGAGCGCGTATATCGCGCCAATGAGCACAAGCGTATCGATAATTTCACGGATAAAACGCCGTCGTCGCAATTTTGGACGAGCACGAACAGGGACAACAGCGTCAACAGGTGTATATTGAGCAGGTTGGTTGAGTTGTATGTCTTGCAAAGATAGTCAATCCTTCATAACAATACGCATTCAAATATAGCGATGGTGGTTCGCATAAAAAGACCTTGCTACCGAACCGAATGGTAGCAAAGCCTCAAGAGAGTATACCACAAGTATATCCGAAATTGTGTCCCCTACTCTTCAGATTCTCAATAGATTTTTAGAAACAACCGC
>RFIA01000342.1 GCA_003695675.1 Chloroflexota bacterium | reverse complement strand
GTTATGACTTTATGGCCATTTTTCACAAATAATTGAGAACTTCAGTAGCCGGAATCGCAACAATAGGATAAGATTAGGTTATATAACCATTCGATAATTGTTACACGATTCAGGACATTGCCTTATGGTCGCGGTACAGGATGAAAGTCTGCAAATCCTCATTGTAGAAGATGACGATGACACTGCCGAGGTCGTTTCTACATTACTCAAAAAAGCAGGGTACACCACCCAATCTGTTGATGACGGCGAATCTGCATTACAGCAAATCGCAACAATGTCGCCCGACTTAGTTTTATTGGATCTGAATTTGCCGGACATCAGCGGTCTCGAAATTCTGAAGCATGTACGCTCAAAATCGTTCTTGCCAATGATTGTCATTAGTGGGCGTACACAGGAACGTGACAAAGTTGATGCCCTCGAAGCAGGTGCTGATGACTATCTGGCGAAACCCTTCTCGTCCGAAGAATTGGTCGCCCGTGTTGGGGCTTTGTTGCGCCGAGTTGAGTGGACACCTCAACCAGCAACAAAGCTGGTCGTGCGTGAACTTGAGCTTGACATGCCGCGACGACAGGCCACACTTCGCAACCAGAAACTCCATCTTACGCCTGTTGAATACGGCCTATTGATTACTTTGATACGCAATGCCGGGCAAGTTGTCACCCATGATGAATTGCTTCATGCAGTCTGGGGCGAAGAGTATCATGGTGACTACGCGGTGCTACGCGTGAATATTTCGCGTTTGCGACACAAAATCGAGGAAAATCCACGAACACCAACTTACATCGTCACTGTTCCCGGACAGGGATACCGTATCCCAACAGAGTGGTAAGTTGATCCCATATCGAACTGGGAATGTCAAAAACACACATAAACATTCGATAAAATAAGGCTCATCGACAGTAGCCTGCATGATTGCTTTGTGCTAATCTAAAGTAGGCTGGCGCGACTTATATGGTGGCGCGTGTATTTACGTCAAGTTGTGCACATTAACCAAGCCGTTGTGATTACCTAGATACCACTTGAGGTGCGGTTTTGACAGGCGACTATCATATTTTGGCGCCAATTTATAATCAAATTGGCATGGGGAATTTTGCCCGTGAAATAACCCCTGCATTAATCGAATTTGCGCAACAAAATGATTGGTTGGGACGTCATATTCTTGATCTCGGCTGTGGCACGGGGGACGCATTAATTTGGTTAGCCAAACACAACTATCGCGTGACGGCACTCGACAATTCACAAGCCATGCTGAACGAAGCCAAAACCGGGCTTACAACTCAAGGCCTTGACACTCGTCTCATCGAAATGGATATTCGTGAAATTGACCGAGAACAAATCGGTTCAGGAGACCTCGTTTTGGCGCTCGATGTCATCAACGAAATGCGTAGTGTGCGCGAAATCGAAGCCGTTCTTGAAAATATTCATCAGATGTTAGAACCGGGCAAGTGGTGTATCTTCGATATGCACACACTTGAAGGGCTTTCACGTCGCGGTGGTAACCCTGCTTCGATTATCTACGATGATCCTGAACAATTGACCGTGCTTCAGAGTAATCATAATAATTACGAGCATCACGAGTATACAGCCGAATATTTGATATTTCGTCGCGAGGATGGGCATTGGCGACGGTATTTAGCACGCCGTGTTTTGCGCACAATACCTGTTCAGGCGATGCAAAAGTTGTTGCAACGTAAGGGCTTTGCGCTCAAGTTCATGCTCAACACAAATTTGCAACCGATTGACACAGTGTCGGTCGGGACAGAACGAATCATCTTGATAGCAACAAAGTCATAAAAAGATGGGGCTATGAGTACATCAATTTTGGAGCAGCAAACCGAAAATAATTTGATTGAAATCAATGTCGACACCGAGCTTGGTATGTGGCGTCTCGGCGTCATTGCCTTCTTTTTTGTCGGGGCAATCATTCTGTTCATTATTTTCAGCAAGCTGATCCCCGGCAGTGGCATCAACATTCTTGCTGGAATTCTCAGCCTTGTCGTCACAGCAATTATTGCTCAGCAAGTTGAAAGATTTCTTAAGCCACATCTGAATAGCAATCGCACATTGCAAATTCAAGACCAACAAATCCGCCTCATATCGAAAAACAAATCCCAATTTGAAATCAACGGCAGTCAACATGTCAATGTCTTGATGTGGCGCTTTAAAATTGGACGACGCACAAGAGTCCCCAAGGGATGGTTTATGGTGGCTTGTGCATTGGAGCAGGAAAACGAATATTTACCTGTTTATACTTTTATGTCACCTGAAGACTTCGAGGAAATGACACTCGCAAAAGAATTTGACCTGCTCAAATCGCGTAAAAACACAAAATCATCGAATATCGGGAGCGAAGACTTGCGCCTCGCTGGCAAGCAACGACGCCTACATCAGGCAGAAGGCCACCGTTGGATGAACGGCGCAGAAATGACCAAGGATGATTTCATCAATTATCTCACGCAACTACAAAATCAGTTTCCGGAATGGATGCCATCAAGTTCGTAATTATTATTAGCACGATTTTTTTGCTGAGCGCGATTCCCACAACGAGTCGGGCGCAGGAAAACATTCTGGAAAGTTTCCGCACTGTTGAAGGGCAGATCGCCGCGGGACAGAGCGACGTCTGGATATTTGAAGCACGTGAAGGTATTGTCGTCTCATTTCAAGCACAAGCCGCACGCTCTGGCAATTTGGATCCAATCATCGTACTCTCAGATGATGCGGGGCGAACACTCGCCCGCAACGACGATTACGACTTCCCTTCAATACAAGATGCCGTGTTGCAAGCAGTCACTATTCCACGTACCGGCACATATACTGTGACCATCTCTGGCTTTGATGATACCGCAGGCGAATATAATTTGACGATGCTAAACGGCTTCCCCGAAATTGTAGAACAAGAATTATTCAACGATGTGACTGAATGGGAAACAAGTTCCGATTCCCTTTTTGCCATGACGGAAGCCGGGGCATTCGTCATGGCCATATCAGGCGTACAACAAAACGGTATCGCTATTAAAAAAGAGACCGAAATAGTCCACGATTTTTACGCCCAAGTGAATGTAGAAGTTACGGCAGGCCGTCCCGGTTGGGTCGTTGGCATGACGGCACGACAACAAGACAATGCGCAATACTATCAACTGAAAATCAACGATAGTGGCTTATGGCAATTTGTGATACGGGATCAGAATGATGAACGAATTATACGTGATTGGGCATCGCATCCAGCAATTGTGCCCGGCCAAGCACAATTCACACTGGCGTTGATGATGCGAGGCGCTGGCATTGATATTTTTTATAACAATCTGTTCATCGGACACATCGTCGACAATACGCTTAGAGATGCGGGTAGTGTCGGTTTAAGCATCGGTACCGGTACAGCAATTGGCAGCGAAACAGTTGTGCAATTTGACAATTTCATCATCACGACACCGATACAAACTGACAATACCGAACATATTCCAGATTTTATTGCGCCTGCGAATCCCAACCAAATGGTGCAAAATTTACGCAGGCAAGGTATTGTCCCGGCAGATTCAGTCATTATCTTAACTGTTCCTGAAAGTTTCATCGAATCAATTAACCCCGGCGTTCGAGAAATCCCATTAGGCAATGGAGTGACCGCATCCAAATTTGTTATGGCGACTGATTTTTCATGGCGGATAAGTGGCGACTCGCCCGCGGGTTGTGGGCTGATCTTCCGCGCCATCGATGACACGGACTTCTCCCTCGCTTATCTCGACCAAACTGGGGCGTATGGAATTTCTCGACGACATGATGAGGCTTTCTCATCCGACTTGTTTGGGCAGCTGCCCACAGCCCAAACATCGTCTCATCATCTATTGGTCATTGCAACCGGCAGTGTCGTCCACTATTATATCGATGGTCAGTTTGTTGGCTCGGCAAATGACGAACTCGTGGAGGGCACTGTGGGTAATGCCGTTATAAATTTTGAATCTGTCAGTACATCTTGTCAGTTTGCCGATACTTGGGTATTGCGATGGGATTAAACGGACACCCACTTGAAGATGCCATTTTGCGTACCATTATTTACGCTGACATCTTCAGTTTCCCAATGACCGTTCGCGAAATTCATCATTTTTTGATTCATGATGTGTCCGTTCACTTTGAGCAAGTCCAAGAAAAATTAGCAGAATCACCGCGATTACAAAAAGAACTTATCCAACAAAGTGGTTATTTCGCATTGGCAGAACGCCGCGAAATCATCACATTACGACTTCAACGCGAAGCATATTCGGAAAATTTGTGGACTCATGGCGTATATTATGGCAAATGGCTGGCACGGCTCCCGTTCGTTCGTATGGTTGCACTAACCGGCGCTTTGGCTATGCGAAATGCGCTGACCGACGATGACGATCTCGATTACCTCATTATTGCACAACCGGGTCGCGTGTGGTTGGCACGAGTCTTCACAATTGCTCTCGTCAAATTAGCGGCAAAGCGTGGTGTCGTCATCTGCCCAAATTATGTTCTTGCAGCCGACAACCTTGAGCAAAATCGCAAAGACTTGTACATCGCGCACGAAATTGTACAGATGGTGCCGTTATACGGTTCTCACATTTATCGCTTGATACTTCAGGCCAATGAATGGGTTGCGCAATATATGCCGAATGCGCATCATCCGTTTTATGCCGAACATGAATACAAACAACATAAATTCTGGGCCTTCATCAAAAACATTGCTGAACGGTTACTAACCGGCCCACATGGGGATTGGATTGAGCAATGGGAACGACGGCGAAAATTACATCGCTTCGCCTCAAATATGCAAACCCCACATTCATCTGCTCAATTGGATGAAACACAAGTGAAGGGACATTTCGACGATCATGGACATCCTGTATTGAGCAAATATTATCAGCGTTTGCACGAATATGGTCTGGATTATGTGCGCGAAGCCGCAACAGGCAACTAACTGTCGCTAGAGATTCGATCACAAATTTCTCATGAATACAAAGACCCGGCACACAACCGGGTCTCATTTTTATTTTTATCCATTACGGTGTTGATTATTGCACACCCATCACCCGACCGAGTGAATCACATGCGGGGCATGACTCGTCGGGACGGAATATCGCATATCCACCCATCGGGTCGGTCGCAGTGAAGAATGGAAAATCGACATTCCAAATCATTATCATACGTACCTGACCGCCTTGAGAGGCAGCGGTCACTACATCAGCCAGCCATGCAGCTTGTTGTTGAACGCTTGTATTCGCCGCCCACGCAAATGCACCCGGCAAAGGTTGATTGTAGCCTTCGGGTGTCAGGTAGCCAAGTTCCGTAAAGCAAGCCTGTTTGCCGGGGAATGGCCCTAGACCACGCGATAACATGGATGGGAAGTAATAGGTTGGGAATTCTCCACGCGGGTCGCCACCAACTTGATTGGGGGGAACGATACCTTCGTTGTAGTGCAGCCCAACACAATCCATAAATTGACCGGCGCCCGCCGCAGCCATCTGTTGCATGAAGACATCATCATTACAACCATTGGGCGTGCAACCCGCCGCGCCGAAAAATCCCGTCGGTGCAGGTGCGCCACTGATGACAATTGTATTCGGGTTCGCTGCCTTAATTGCATTAAAAGCGGGAGCAAGCATCTGGGTATAGTTACCGCCATTGATGGTGCCCACCGGCCATTCGCGGTCGATATTTGGCTCATTCCAGACTTCAATCGCGTCTGCGCCCAACGCAGCAACACCACCAAGAAATTGGCTAAAGGTGTTCACATAATTATTGAAATCACCCATTTCTTCTTTGCGACCACGAATGCTGAGCAAAATATTGAAGCCCGTCCCATGTGCAACGTCAATTAATCCTTGAACTTTGCTTGGATCATCACCGAGGTTATATTCAACCTGTTGCTTAACCCACGTCATGCCAGCGCGACGCATCAGATTAAACGTATTCAAGCTCATTTCAAGCGCATGGCCGCCGAGTTCAAAACTCCCCCCAGCCGCAGCACCGGCAACTGGTGCGGGCAAATCTGCATTTTCTGTCGTGCCCGCCGCCGCTGCATTGGCATTCGTGCTGACTTCATCGCAAACGGCAATATCTTGCAGGTCGAAAGAGACACGCCCTTCATACGTTTGTCCTTGCAAACTCGTGATGCGGAATGTCCAACCAAAGTAAGTTTGTCGTGCCGCATTAGGATCATCCAATGTACGGCAGCTATCAATACCCGTAACCCATTCAGTCTGCACCCACTCATAACTCTGGACAAGCGTCAGATTAACCGAGCGGTCTTCTTCGATAGCATCGCGGACGGCGCTAAAAGCAAGCCATATCGGTGTATTGGGTGTTGGGGTTGGTTCTTGTGCGTAAGTTGATGAGGGCGAGAAGCTGACCGTCAACAACAATCCAACAACAATGAGCAGAAACGCAAAACTTGTCATGAGAAGATTACGTTTCGTAAATGGCAATTTTTGTTCCATATATTGACCTCTTGAATAGATGTCCTTACATTGATCTTTGACGATTTTTGGCGTTAAGTTTAGCTCACCAACGCAATAGCGTACCCTAAATTGATAAATTTATCATCGGTGACTTTCTGCAAAATGGCACATTTTCGACGAGCCATCAATTTAACACACGAGTGATCTCATCGCGCAAGAAAGCCACTTTTTGTAACATCGCATCATCATTGCGCGACGACATCACATCTTCAACCATCTCAAGCACCTCAAACAAAACTTCACCATATTCGTCGGCATGATCGGCAATCATTTGTTGTACTTCGTCATCGGTTTCTGTCGAAAGCAATTGATTGACAAATTGCAATTCAGGGGCCATATTCTCTTGCAAAACCTCAACCACCTGCGCATAAATTTCTTTCAAGCGCGTCGCGGTCTCGCCATCGCCTCGTTTTTCCGCTTCTCGCACGTTAAGAAGCAACACTTCCATGAAGGTGTTATCGATCATAGGCATATTGGCGCGAATCGCTTGCACTGAATCTTCACTACTGGCAATAACCCGTAACAAACCGGCAGCCCGTTGCATCGCGGCGTCGGCTTGCTGGTCTACTTGCTCAGTGAGTTGATTGAGCCGTTCTCGCAATACCTCGAGCCGTTCACGCTCAGCAGCGGGTGACTGCCCAATCCGCAGTGTCATCTCTTGAAAGAAAATATAATCAAATGCAGGGCGTACTAATCCCACGAGAGCTTTCAATTTTTCATCTTCGTCGGCGAAGTCTAAGGCTAGATTAAGAAAATCTTCGCGTTGGGCATTCTCACCGAGCGCACGGACAGCTTGGACGACTTCTTCAATCACCTGTTGCTGTGCCTCGCTCTCACGGAGAAGTTCGCGTCCATACGAAGATAATTCAGCGATCTGCCCCTGCAACATAATCATCTGTTGGGCGAGTTCGTTTTGCCCTGTCTGCGCCATTTGTGCGGCAAACAACGACATGGTTTGGAAAAACTGCTCGTCAATTTTCTCATCGTGTTCACGTACAAAATCAGCTAAACGAGTGGGGTCACTTTGCAACAATTGTTGCAACAAATCCATCCGTTCTTGTTGTTCTTGAAGCATTTCAGGGGTCACACCATCTGCTTCGAGAATTTGTTGGATCATGCCCTGCATCGTCAACGCTTGACGCGGTTGAAAAACGTATCCTTTGATCGATTCTTGGGGCATTTGCGCCATCAACTCTTTCAAAAGATCGCCGGTCACTTTTTCTTGATCGTTCTGCGACATGCCAAGCTGCATCGGAACAAATGAGATGAGCAATTCGGCGTTCGCATCATGATATAAAAGTGGCGTCGCAACCGTGCTTGCTGTTCCACAATGTGGACACTGTATCACATTCGTTTGCCCACTCAGCAAGCGAGTTTTGGCATCCGGATCATGGGTTGCGTCAATAATTGTTTCAACAATAGCGGTCACGGGTTGACCGCAATTCGGACACTGTACTCTAACACTGTTTGTTCCCGGCATTTCGCCTCCAAATTAATTGATATGACTTCTCTAGCGGCCAACAGGCAATGTAATATAGAAAGTTGACCCACGTCCCGGTTCACTCTCGACGCGAATGGAACCATTATGCGCATCGACAATCGCTTGCGCCAAATAAAGCCCTAATCCCGCGCCTTGTGTTTTTCGACTCAACACACTGTCCACGCGATAAAAGCGATCAAAGATACGTTCCTGCTCCATCTCACTCATGCCAATGCCCTCATCGCGAACATAAAGCGTTATTTCATCACCATCTACTTGACCACCAACCTCAATTGTCCCTCCATCGGGGGAATATTTAATCGCATTGGACAGCAAATTGTCGATCACACGGCGCAAACGACTTTCATCCCCCCGGATAACAGGGAATTCATCCGGGAAGGAAAGGACAAATTGATGGTTATTCGTTTGGGTTTGAAAGCGTTCAACAGCCGCTGCCGCAAGTTTCTGCAACTGCACATCGGTGATGTCAAGCCGCATCCGTTCGGCTTGCAATTTACTGGCAGCCAACAGATTTTCGATTAATTCGGTCAAACGGTCGGCTTCATCTTCGATTACTTCAGCACTATTGCGAATCGTCTCAACATCCCAATCCACATCATCGCGGCGCAGGGTACCGGCATATCCTTTTATCAAGGCGACTGGCGTTTTGAGTTCGTGTGAAATACTGGAAATAAACACATTTTGCATTTCTTGCGCTCGGCGAAAATTTGTGATGTCGCGCACATTGGCAATGATGTTGACAAGCTCACCTTCTTCTGAGAAAAGCGGCGCATACGTAATAGCGACACTGAGCGTCAAACCATCCAAGCGCTCGAGGTCGCCTTGAACGTACAACGTCTCAGATGATGCGCCGGGTTGCATCACAAACGGCCAGCCTTGTTCAATCGCGTCGTTCAAATCATGGCTTTCGAGATGCCCCCACACAATCACTGTGTTATGATCTTGATGGAGCGCGTCTTCGAGACGCCAGCCCGTCATCCGTTGCAAGGCACGATTGAAGCTCAATATACGCAAATTGGCGTCTAATATCATGACGCCGTCGGCGCTATGCTCCAGAATCGCCGCCAAGCGCTGCCGCTCTCGATTGACACTTTCATAAAGTTGTGCGTTGTAAACTGCAATCGCCGCTTGATCGGCAAAACTGCGTAAAATTTGTATATCGTCCGGTTTCGGGGTTTCGGGTGAGCCACGAAAAACAATAAGCAAACCCACCGGTTGATTGGCAATCACAAGCGGAAGCGCAACAGATTGGCGAAGTTTGCGGTCGAGTGTGACAGCCATTTGGCTGAGTTTAGCTTTGAAAAATTCAGCATCCGGCTTCTCGAACGCACCAACAACGATCTCATTCAACAACTCATTGAGACGAGGAATTTTTTGTGAATCGACGCGATGGGTGTCTTGAATGCGATAGCGTCCATCGTTGGTGTTTTTCAGCGCAATCAAGCCAACTTCAGCAGCGAGCATCGCCACCGATGCACGCAAAATCAAGGGCAAAACCTCATTCAAATCAAGCGTCGAAGTCATCGCCCGCGAGATTTCGAGCAAGAAATCGCGTTGTCGAATTCTGAAATCATATAATGTGAGCATAGCGCGTCGATTGTAACATGCCCCAACACCATATCAAGGTGTCGCTTTGCGGGTTATTCAACCCATCTCGCCTGCAAAGAATCAATGTCAGCGGTGTCACCTTCCGCAATAACGAGAATACCCGCGCCAATCAAGCCGACATCATCACCCAATGCAGCCGCTTCAATCCGCAAATCCTGCCAATATAAGTCGTCTAAGCAATAATCATGAACGCCTTTCATGATAGCGTCAAACAACACAGCACCCGCTTTGCTCACTCCCCCGCCAATGACAACAATTTCGGGATTAAACAGATGCAGCAAGTTGACAATCCCCATGCCGATCAAGCGGCCTGTATCCTGTACCACTTCGAGTGCAAGCGCGTCGCCCGCCGTCGCCGCGCGGGTGATGTAGCGTGTTTTCAGCCGTGATAAATCGCCGCCTACAACATCAATCAAGGAGGACTGCTCCCCTTTTTCAAGACGCTGATAAGCAAGGCGTTCAATGGCCGGGCCAGCCGTGCGCTGTTCAAGATAAATGGGTTGTCCATCTTCGATAATCATCATGTGACCGACTTCAGTCGCCATGCCACGTGTGCCGACCAACAAACGGCCATCAGCGATCACTGCCCCGCCGAGACCGGTGCTGATGGTGATATACACAATATGAGAAAATCCGCGTGCTGCGCCGCGCAACGCTTCTGCTAATATGGCTGCGTTCGTATCTTTCGCGATATAAGTCGGCACATCGAATGTTGTCGTCATCAATTCCACAAGCGGGATATTGAGCCAACCGGTCAGATTCGGCGGTGAAATGACGACACCCGTAACAGGATTGAGCGGGCCGGGCATTGAAATACCGATTCCGGCTACACGACGATGATCATCCGGCCATACGCGGCGAATACAGGTCTTGATGCGCTCAAGGGTCGCAGCAAATCCTTCATCGGCAAGCGTTGGGATTTCATCCCGCGCTTCAATATGAAGATCAAAATCAAGCCGGGCAGCACGGATGAGTGTCCCACCAATATCAACAGCAATTACGGCCTGCTTCATGAACAATTTCCCTGTACGAATGTTCTGATAAATCGTTGCTGCAAAGCATCGCGCCTGATAGAATACAGTTTATTGATGATTAACTCAAGCGCACAACGGAATGTGCCATGGCGAAAAAAGCGACAAAAGTCACCCCACTTCGCAAACAGTATCTCGACATCAAAAGTCAATATCCGGATTGTATCTTGTTCTTTCGGCTCGGCGACTTCTACGAAACATTCGATGAAGATGCCGAAACTGTCGCGCGAGAACTCGACCTCGCCCTAACAAGCCGCCCTGTGAGCAAAAACACCCGCGTGCCGATGGCCGGTGTGCCCCATCACGCGCTGGAAAATTATGTCGCTCGCTTGATCGAAAAAGGCTATCACGTCGCAGTTTGTGAGCAAGTTAGTGAAGCCGACGGCAAAAAACTCGTTGACCGCGAGGTTGTCCGCGTCATCACGCCGGGTACGATTATCGAACCCGAGTTGCTGGCCGAAAAGCAATCGAATTACTTGATGGCAATTGTCCCAATCGGCAAGGTCGAGACGGGTCGCTGGGATGCCGCCGGTATTGCGTATGTTGATATTTCGACCGGCGAATTCGCGGCGACACAGTTACACGGCGAAAATGTCGCTCTCCTCGTGCTCGAAGAACTCGCCCGCTTGTCCCCACGCGAGGTCATCATCCCCGAAAGTTGGGCAGAACGCGGTGTCTCGTTACCGCCCGGCACACATCTCACCTCAGTAGCAGATTGGCGCTTTGAACGCGGCACCGCCGAGCAAACATTGACCGACCACTTCGGCGTGCGCACACTCGAAGGCTTCGGCTTCACAGATGCCATCCCAGCGATTATGGCTGCGGGCGGCACGCTCGGTTATCTGCAAAGCACACAACGCAACACCCTCGCGCAATTGACGACGCTACGTGCCTATACAACCGCATCATTCATGGTGCTCGACCAATTCACACGGCGCAACCTTGAACTCACCGAGACCATTCGCACGCGCAAAACACAAGGCAGCCTCATCGGTATTCTCGACCGCACGACGACGGCTATGGGCGCTCGTCTGTTGCGCACATGGCTTAACCAACCTCTGCTCGAAATCAACCGGCTGAATGCCCGTCTTGATGCCGTCGAAGCCTTGTCGAACGACGAAGCCTTACGCGCCGAACTCCGTGAAGCACTCAGCAACGTGGCCGACCTTGAGCGCTTGGTCAATCGCCTTGTGATTGGCAAAGCTGGGCCGCGTGACTTGTTGGCACTTCGCGCAAGCCTAGACATGGTGCCCTTTCTGCAAGCGTTGATTGCGCCGGTTGCCGCTTTGTCCGCACTCACTAAACGACTCGACTCATGCGACGCTGTCCGCGATTTAATCAGCCGAGCGCTCGTTGACGACCCACCTGCAACCCTCAACGCGATTGGAATCATTCAACCGGGTTATGCTGAAGAACTCGATAAAGTGCTCGCCGACAGCAAAGAGGCTCGCGATTGGATCGCGAATTTAGAAGCGGTTGAACGTCGACGCACCGGTATCCCCACAATCAAAGTCGGCTTCAACAAAGTCTTCGGTTATTACATCGAAGTCACACACGCCAATACAAGCAAAATCCCGGACAATTACATCCGCAAACAAACACTTGTCAATGCCGAGCGTTACATCACACCCGAACTGAAAGATTACGAAGCGCTCGTGCTCAACGCCGAAGATGAAATTCTCGCCATTGAGCGCGAACTGTTTGCTGAATTGTGTGCCGAACTCAGCCGCGCTGCGCCGCAAATGTTGGAAACAGCGCGGGCGATTGCCCATCTGGACGTATTTCTCTCGCTGGCCGACGTCGCCGTGCGTGAGGATTATGTTCGCCCTGAATTGACCGAAGACGACACGCTCATCATTCGGGGCGGGCGTCACCCGGTCGTCGAGCAATTGCTCGACGGCAACTTCCGCTATGTGCCCAACGATACCCACTTCGATGCCGACTCGCGCATCCACATCATCACCGGGCCGAACATGTCCGGCAAATCGACATATATCCGGCAGGTCGCGCTGATCACGCTGATGGCGCAAATTGGCAGTTTCGTCCCCGCAGACGAAGCAGTTATCGGCCTCGTTGACCGCATCTTTGCCCGTATCGGCGCACAAGACGAAATCCACGCCGGGCAGAGCACATTCATGGTTGAGATGATCGAAACAGCGCGATTGCTTCTCGGCAGCAGTCCCCGCAGTTTGTTGATACTCGATGAAGTCGGGCGCGGCACATCAACCTACGATGGTCTCGCGATTGCCCGCGCTGTCGTCGAGTATATTCACAACAATCCGCGTTTGAATTGCCGGACATTGTTCGCGACGCATTATCATGAACTGACCGAACTCCCGGCAATTTTACCGCGTGCGCACAATTTCAATGTCGCCGTCGCTGAGCAAGGCGACGAGATTGCCTTCCTCCATCGCGTCGTGCCCGGCGGTGCAGACCAAAGTTACGGCGTGCATGTCGCCCAACTCGCCGGGATGCCACGCTCGGTCGTTGACCGCGCCCGCGAATTGCTCCATGACCTCGAAACACAAGGCAGCAACTTCAGCCTGCCATCACGAAAATCGAATGGCGATGAACCCGCACAACTCAGCTTTTTTGAGCAAGCGCCGAACCCCGCATTGAGCGAGCTGCAAAATCTCGCGGTTGACGAACTCTCCCCGCTTGAGGCGCTGACGAAGTTATACGAACTCAAACGTATGGTCGATAACGGCTGAAACCGCAAGAATTATTTCAAATTTGTCGTCAATGTCGCAGGTATTCAGCTGATCGCTTTTCAGCACAGCAGCCAATCGGGTGCTAACAAGCCGATCACTGAAGTGCTTTTGGCACAATTTGCGGCAATTGCGGCACTGAATTTCGGTAAATTTTTGCCACTTTTGCCAACCAAGGCGCTTGCGGCTGTTGTGGCCGTGGCCGGGCAAGGGGGGGCGGCCGCAATGGCCAATAGTTATTCAGTATCCACATGTCAGCGTGTCAACTTCTCAACTAGTCAAATCTTCAGCAATGCCTTTACAACCCCTCACTGACCAACAACCTGACTAGCTGACATGCTATTTTCACTCCGAAAGAATCCTACCACAAAACACGCGCCTTGTGTTTACAAAAAGGCAAACTTTTTCGTAACATTTTTCAGCACGACCACACTGACAAACAGCGTTTGCGCACAGGTGGATAAAGTGCGTTAAAATAAATGCACGGACAATCGACAGTCCGGCAGAGGGGGAATGGATGAGCCATATCTACATCAGCTATAGCCGGGCAGACACAGAGGTAGCAGAACGATTTCGCGCAGCCCTGCAAGAACGCGATTATCGTGTGTGGATGGACGCCTACGACCTCACCGAAGGCGACACATGGGCTGACCAAATCGAACGGGCGATTCGCGACGCGGATGTATTCGTCGTTTTGTTGAGCCGCAACTCGGTCATCTCGCGCACGATTGGCAATGAAATTTTGTTGGCGCTGAAACGCCAATTGCCGATTATGCCCGTCATATTAGAACCTGTCTCCTTGCCCGCCTCACTCGCCAATCGGCAATTCATCGACGCTACCGGCGACTTTGAAACCGCGATTGAAAAGCTGACACAAGGCATCGACATCAGCATCGAACTCGCGCAGCAGCGACAGCATCCCCGCGCGCCCGCCGCGCCCCAAATCGAAACACCCGCACGACGCGAAGCACGCGGACGAATTCGTATACGGCTGATTGTGCTCGCTATTTTGGTGGTCGCGTTCATCATCGTCGCGTTGTTTATTTCGACAGGCACAAACAATTTAGCAGATCAGTCATCGGCGGAAACCGTCATCGAAACGTCAGTCAATCAAACAACGATTGCGCAGATGGCAACGTTGACCAGCGAAGCCGCGTCGCCGGTGCGAAATCTAACGGCCACGGCGCAACGGCACAGTCTTGAGGCGACGGCGACGGCGATTGTGCGCGGCGCGACTCTGACGGCGCAAGGGGATCTCATACCCACAGAAGCAGCGATTGAAACGACAGAACGTGTCACCAATGAGCCGCTTCCAACCGCAACTCCCGCCCTCATAGCAACTGCATTTATCGCCCCCACACAACAACAGTCCATAACACAGTTAACGGCGACCGCCCTCGCAGATTCGCTCGTCGGTCAGGGCGGGGGCTTCGCGACGCCTATCCCTACGACAGGAGCGACGTTGCCAACGACATTGCCGGACACAGGCGGTGGTTCAGACGGCTTTGGGACGGCGGTGGCGCTCAGTGTCGATGCGACGATGGCGGCGCTCGCAGCCAGCGCGTCGCAGCCGGGAGCGGCGGCAGTCGTCATCGACAATACCAACACGACAGCAATCATTATCATCGGCATTGTCGCTGCGCTATCGGTCGGCTTTTCAGGGGCGATGTTCTTCATAATGTGGACGGACGCGATGCAACGGCCACGACGTCGCACATCGCACGCGGCGGCGCACCATACATCGGCACACGGTGAAGCACAAACCGGTCATGCCCCACCGGAACCTCTGCTCGAAGAATATCAAATCTTCATCTCATCGTCGGACAAAGACAAAGAGTGGGTTGCCACACTCGTCGATGACTTGACGGCGCTTGGTTATCTCGTGTGGTGGTATGTCAAAGATGCGCCGGGGTTGCCATTTGGCAACGAAATCCGCAGCGCGATTTATCATACCAAAGTGTTCGTGATTATCCTGTCGCCGGACTCGATGCGCTCGAAACATGTCGAAGAGGAAATCCGTTGGGCAGAGATTTACGACCGTCCGATTATCCCGGTGCTGTATAGCGAGGTCGCCGTCGAAGAACGTCTATACGGTCTCGCAAAAGGCGCAGACATCGACTTCACCGATGACCGTCTGTATCCCGCATCGTTGGAATTTCTCGCGCAAGCGATAGACCATCACCTGAAGCAACGTCTTGAGATTGTGCAG
>RFIA01000341.1 GCA_003695675.1 Chloroflexota bacterium | reverse complement strand
TTCGCATTGAATGCACCGGCCAACCCACGATCTGACGTGATCAGAACGACCATGATCGTGTTGATCTCTTCGCGTTCGGTCAATAGAGGGTGTAGTGTTGTGCCGGACTTTGATGCGTTTTGCACATTGAGCAGAATTTCCCACGCTTTTTCCGAAAATGCGCGGCTTGCCAAAACACGAGCCTGCGCTTTACGCACACGCGATGCTGAAACTGCTTCTAATGCGCGGGTAATTTGCGCGATGTTTTTCACGCTTTTGATTCGTTTTTGGATTTCTCTTGCGGTAGCCACTTAGCGCCTCCTTAGGTCTTGTAGGCTGTTTAGCGCTTTAGCTCCATGTCGAATTGAAGGTCGTGATGGCATCTTTGAGTTCGCCTTCAATTTCGTCGTCCCACGCATTGGGGTCATTCTGGATTTTTTGTGCAATGTCGGCGAATTGTGTGTTGTACGCCCGCAGGAATTCTTCTTTCCATTCCGCCACTCGTTCGACTGGAATTTCGTCGAGGTAGCCATTTGTCCCGGCGTAAATGATCGCTACTTGGTCGCTGACCGGCATCGGTTGGTACTGTGGTTGTTTGAGTAGTTCAGTCAGGCGCAGACCGCGATCCAATTGCTGCTGTGTCGCTTTGTCAAGATCGGAGCCGAATTGTGCGAAAGCGGCCAACGAACGGAATTGCGCGAGGTCAAGTTTGAGGCGACCAGCGACGCGCTTCATCGCTTTTGTTTGTGCATCGCCACCGACGCGGCTGACGCTGATGCCGACGTCAAGTGCAGGGCGTTGACCGGCATAGAACAAGTCGCCGACGAGATAAATTTGACCATCGGTGATCGAAATCACGTTAGTGGGCACAAAAGCCGACACATCACCGAGCAATGTTTCGATGAAGGGTAGGGCGGTCAAGCTGCCGCCACCACGCGCATCGCTCAATTGGGCGGCGCGTTCGAGTAAGCGGCTGTGCAAGTAGAACACGTCGCCGGGATAGGCTTCGCGACCGGGCGGGCGACGCATCAGGAGCGAGACTTGCCGATAGGCCCATGCGTGCTTTGAGAGATCGTCATAAACGACGAGTGCGTCTTCGCCATTTTCCATGAAGTATTCGCCCATCGCGCAACCGGCGTAAGGAGCCAGATATTGCATCGACGCTGGGTCAGACGCTGCCGCGACGACGACGGTGGTGTATTCCATCGCGCCGTATTCTTCAAGCGTGGCGACGAGACGCGCAATCTCACCTTTGCGCTTGCCGATGGCGACATAGATGCACTTCATGTCTTGGCCTTTTTGATTGATGATGGTATCAATCGCGATGGCCGTCTTGCCGATTTGCCGGTCGCCGATGATGAGTTCGCGTTGGCCACGACCAATCGGGATCATCGAGTCGATGGCGATGATGCCGGTTTGCACGGGCCGGTCAACATTGCGGCGTTCCATCACGCCGGGGGCGATGCGCTCAACATTGTAATAATCGGCTGCTTCAATCGGCCCTTTGCCGTCAACCGGATTGCCGAGTGTGTCGACGACGCGCCCGACAAGTCCGGGACCAACTGGCACCGATGCGATACGACCGAGTGCGCGAACCTCATCGCCTTCATTAATCTCGTCATATTCACCCATGATGATGATACCGACGTTGTCGCGCTCAAGATTGAAAGCGATACCAGCGACACCATTGCTGAATTGCACGAGTTCGCTGAAGCGGATATTATCTAGCCCGACGACACGCGCAATGCCATCGCCGACCTCATCGACGTATCCGACTTCAACCGCGTCAAATGTACGCGAGTATTCTTCGACCTGTTTCAATAATGATTCAAAGATGTCCTTGGAGACTTCCGCCATTGATTGATCTCCTTAAAAGTTTGACTCTCGCGAGTCGTTTGTGTGTATTGTGTATAGAATGGTTACATAACAGTGTTGAAGGCACTGAATAAGGATGCACTGAAAGTATGCGTGCTGCAATTTGCCACCAATCACAAAAGCAGCGCCCGCATTGTACCTTATGAACAGGCAGTTGTCCACAATTTCACAAACGAGATGTTACTATTTTTATCCACCATTGGGTTCGTTCTCCGGTGTGCCGCCGCCGAGTGCGACCGAACGCCGGTAGGCCGCCCACACGGCCCGCGAAATCACCGTGCGGAAGCCGCCTTTTTCGAGATGATAAATTGCTTCGGCAGAGGTGCCACCGGGACTTGTGACTTGATTGCGCAATTGTGCCGGGTGCAACCCCGACGCTTCAGCGTACTCGACCGAGCCGCGAATCGTCTGAGTCACCAAGCGTTCGGCATCTCGACGCGCAAAACCCATGTGAACACCGGCGTCGATCAACGCTTCCATAAACATGAAGATGTAAGCCGGCCCCGTGCCGCTGAGCGCAGTCGCCATATCAAGGAAGCGTTCATCTTCAACATAAATGTCGTCGCCCAATGCGCCGAGCAATAAATGCGCTTGTTTACGTTGCGCATCGGGGACTTCGGGCGTCGCCGTCCACACCGTGATGCCTTGACCGATTTGCGCAGGTGTATTCGGCATGGCGCGGACGATGCTGGCATTGGCGACGCCATCGGCAATTGTGCGAATCTGCGCCCCGGCGATGATGCTCAACACCATGTTGGCAGAATGCGCGACACGCCGAATCGACGGCATGACTTTCTCAAGCGCCTGCGGCTTCACCGACAGCACGATGAGATTGGCTTCGTCAGCCGCTTTATCATTTTGTGTTGTGAAGTGGAGGCCGTAGCGCTCGACGAGTTCGGCACCACGTTCTTTGCGCGGGTCTGCTGCGATGATTTGCTCCGGTTTAAGCAGCTTTTTGTTCAGCAAACCTTTTATCATCGCCTCGGCCATGACCCCACTGCCAATGAAGGCGACAGTTGAATTTTTGAGCGACATCGGGTTACTTTCCTTCGAGTGCGTCCATCACTTGATGAAATTGTTCGATATTGAGCTGCTGTTTTGAATCACTCATCGCTACCGGTGGATTGGGGTGAGTCTCGAACATGATGCCATCGGCACCGCTTGCTTTTGCGACTTTCGCGAGGGGGACGGCGATGTCTCGACGACCGGCTGAGTGTGAAATATCGACGATGACCGGTAGATGTGTTTCGAGTTTGAGTACCGTCACGCCACCGATGTCCAACGTGTTGCGCGTCCATTTTTCAAATGTGCGGATGCCGCGTTCCATCAAAATCACATTCGGGTTGCCATTGGCGACGATATACTCGGCAGCATAGAGAAATTCTTCTAGCGTCGCCGAAAGCCCGCGCTTGAGGATGACCGGTTGTTTGACTTTGCCAAGCGCTTTGAGCAAGAAACTGTTTTGCATATTGCGTGCGCCGACCCAGAATATATCGACATAATCGGACATCATATCGATCAAACTTTTGTCCATAATTTCGCTCGTGACCATCATGCCGTACTTGTTGGCGATTTGGCGCGCAATGCTCAAACCCGGTTCACCGAGTCCTTGAAAATCGTAGGGCGATGTGCGTGGTTTATACCCCATGCCGCGAATAATCTTGACGCCGCGTTCGGCCAATGCTGCTGCGACCTCGTCCATTTGTTCGTAGCTTTCGACGGCGCATGGCCCGGTGATGACGCTAAAAACACCATTGCCGATTTCTGTGCCATCCGGCAATGTGATGACGGTGCGGTCGTCATCTGAGTCGCGTTGCACGAGCATTTTGGCACGGGCTTGTTTTTCTTCAAGCGCGAGCGTCGCACGGAAAATCTCTCGAAACAAGGCCTTGATGGTGTCGTTGCTGAAGGGGCCTTGATTGGCCGACTCGAGTGCGATGAGCATTTGGGCTTCGCGCTGCGGGTCATAAAAACGCGAACCGAGCGCGGCGTGTATTTTACCGATGTCACTTGCGATGGCGGCGCGTTTGTTGAGCAATTCTAAAATTTGCAGGTTAATCTCGTCAATTTGCCCGCGCAGTAATTGTAAATCGTTCTTAGTCATGTGAATGTCCCCTGTTTGTTGCTGGTATGCCTGTCCAAAATAAAAATGACGGCATGATACCGTCGCGGATTATAATGTTCAGTAGGTGATTTTAGTACGGAGAATTTATGGTTTGCGTTTTGCCAGCAAGGTTTCCATCAGCCACGATCCTCGTCCCGGTTCACTCCATGGACAGACTTCGATACAAATCGCACAGCCATACGTCTTCGTGAAGTACATAATGCACTTGTCGAAATCGACATACCATTTCTCTTCGCCGCGCACTATCTGCTTTGTTGGGAAGATAGCTTGGGGCGGGCAATCAAGTACACAACGTTGGCACGTGGCGCACAGGTCTTGCACGCCGATGTCTACCGGCGCATCGACAGCGAGAGGCAAGTCGGTCAACACCGTTGCCAACCGAAAATTCGAGCCGTACTCTTTGCTAATCATTGAACCATGTTTGCCGAGTTCGCCCAAACCGGCGTTGATAGCCAACGGAATGTGCAAGATGTCTGTGCTGTTGGGGTTGCCGTAGGCACGGGCTGGCCAGCCCATATCGCGGATGTGTTCGCTGAGTTCAATGGCAATGCGTGACACCTCGCGATAAGCACGCATCACTTCGACGGCTGCGCGTTCGTGTGGGACGTGTTCCATCTCACTTCTGTCCATGGACAGGCCGATGACGATGGCATATTTGTAGGGGACTTCGTGGCCTTCATAGAGTGCTTCGTCGAAAATTTCTGTGATGCCGACGATGCCCGCGCCGAGATTTTTCGCCACTTGCTTGATGTCCCGTGCCATTGCTGCCGGATCGTCAACCTGTACCTGTTGTGGTGCGACCGGGCCTTCCTGACGTCGCATTTGCCACACATTTGCCAGCATGTGCTTGACGACACCCCAAACATTGATTTGGCTGAAGAATTCGTCGAGCGCATCCCACGGTAGCGACTCACCGGTCGCATTATGGAAAACATGCCGGGCACGGCGCTTTTCGGGTTCATTGAGTCCGTTGATGGCATTGCCGGATTGTGGAGGGCGCTTATAACCGAAGGCGTACTTTGCCGGTGGCGGATTTTTGACTCTCATGCGTGCAAATCCTCATCTACGTAGAAAATTTCGCCGCGAGCTTCTTTGTCATGCAGTCGCTTGCGGATGCGATGGCCTTCGACGAGATAACTGTAGAGCATCCGTGCGATGCGCCATAGCAAACGCACATCGCGTTTCAGACGTTCGAGTCGGTTGATTTGGCCGGAGTATGAACTGTCGATAGTGCGCATGTTTTTCCCTATTTCAACTCATGCGTATCATGTTTAACGCAAAACATGAATTTGTGCAAAGTTTTGCTCGGCCTATGCCGTTTGAAAATACTTGTGGATATTCGCGACGAACATCGTCAACACTAAAAGTTTGGCTCGTTCATAAGGGTTCATATAGAGGCGTGGTATGCCGCACCCTTGTTATTAATTTTGGTACGGGTAACTTTCCTGCCAGCGTTTCGCGGCTTCTTGCACTCTGTCCATTCGCACAGCGACGCCGATCCCCGGCGCGGTTGGTGTTGCAATCGTACTGTTTTTGCCGAGAACGAACGGTGGGTCGGTGATGTCGGGATTGTAGTAACGGTCGGTTGCGGAGATGTCGCACGGTAACGTCACACCCGGCAATGAGGCGAATGCCAAATTCGCCGCACGCCCGATGCCAGTTTCAAGCAAGCCACCAATCCATAACGGCGCTTCGCGTTCGACACACAGCTTATAGATTTTGAGACTCTCGGTATAACCACTGACCCGCGCCGGTTTGAGATTGATGATGCGGCAGGCGCCAAGATCAAAAGCGAGTTTGGCGTCGTTGACGGAATGGATGCTTTCGTCGAGACAAATTGATGTTTCAAGTTGTGGCTGCAATTTGCTATGTTCGTAAATGTCGGTATAACCGAGTGGTTGCTCAATCATCAACAGATTGAACTCGTCGAGTTGTTTGAGATGGTCGGCGTCGGCCAGTGTATAGGCGCTGTTGGCGTCTAGCATCATCGTGATGTCCGGCAGGGCAGCGCGTACACCACGCGCTAGTTCAACATCCCAGCCCGGTTGAATCTTGAGCTTGATGCGTCCGTAACCTTGACCGAGACGTTTGTTGATGATCGCGAGTGTATCTTCAACCGATGGCTGAATGCCGATGCTGACACCGACAGTCGCGTATCCACGCGGTTGATGGTCATCCGGCAGATGGCGGGCAAAGGCTTCGGCCAAGGTCATCTCATTGGCTTTTGCGAGTGCGTCCCACGCGGCGGCTTCGACGGCGTGTTTCGCCAATGGATGCCCGCGAAAACCACGCAGTAAATCGGGCACTTCGGTTGCGTCGCTCAATGTTTTGCCGAGCAGTTTCGGCGCGAGAAATTCTCGCAAAATGTGGAGCGCTGTGCCGACCGTTTCGTAACTGTAACCGGGATTGATTTCTGCCGAGCATTCGCCCCAGCCGGTGATGCCCTCATCAGTTTGCATCTCGACGAGAATGGCGGCTTTATACGGTTCTTCGCCGAAACTTGTCCGCAGGCGTTCAACAAGCGGCAGTGCGATGACATGCAAATCGATTGTTTTAATGGTGATCTTTTTCATAGAAATGTGTCCTATTTTAATTCAGGCTAAAGTCGTGTTGTGGGTTATTGTGGCTGAGTAAGTAGAATGCGCGGTCTCGGCCTTCATATTCTTCATGCACAAAATCGGTGACGAGATAACCGCGCGACAGCAGCGTCAGAAAAGCGCCGCGAATATGCAACCGCCACGCTTGTGCCAGCGATTCATCTGTATGGACAATGGCGCGATAATCGCTTGGGATTTCTAACAAGGCGAATGTGCTGCTGCTCAACTCGATTGTTTCCGGCGGCCACGGGATGCCGCCCGTTCGTACCGTTGTCGGATTGAGGATTGTGGTATTGGCTTCGAGATAATGCCTTAGGTTGAGATTGCTGCGGTCGCCATTGATGCGTTCTTTGACCCGTTGATTCGTCACCCACCACTCGACTAACAGGCGGTCGGACGACCCAAGTGTCGTTAGGCCACCACTTTCTGTTGTGCCATAATAATTCTCGTAATAGACATGCGTGATAGCGCCGAGCTTGCGAATGTTAAAATACGCATTGGCGGCTAACAACGGGTCAAACGTCCATGTGATGAGGCGGATACCTTGTTTGATCGCTTGTTTGCGTTGTTCGAGCTTGAGATGATAACCGACGCCTTGATTGCGATATTCGGGCAGCACAACCATGCGTTTAGACACGAGTTGCAAGTTTGTCATGGCTGGGCGGTCGCTGTCTTCAGCTCGTGTGCTCGTGCCGATAAAGCCAATCACCGCGCCGATGAGCTTGGTGTCATCTAATGCGCCGATGACATGACCGCCATGATTGGCAAGCGAGAGCAACATGTGCGCGGGGATCGCGGCCTCGGTATCCTCTCCCCAATAGGTTCTTTGTAGTTGAACGACGACCCGCATCTCATCGAGTGTATGGAGCGGGCGGTATTCAATCTCGGACATCATCGTGCAAACCTTTCAACCTGTTCTCATCGGACGACCACATCCGATTGAGAGGTGTGATTTATTGCTAGATTCGTTTCGGCCTCCGATGGAAGGAGTAGCGCAAGAGCGAAGCGAAATAGTGTTTGTTGGGCATGTAAGTGGCAATCGTATCTTCAAAGCGCCGTGGTTGGAAACCAAAGTAATTGAATGTGTTGCCGAGTGGCGCGGTGCGATTTGCAGCTAATATATCGAGCCACTGCGATGTGACGACGGCGCGTAAGACCACACGATTATAGAATGCCGTCAGCCAACGCAACATGTAAGGCGGTATCGGAATGATGGCGCGATAGGCGCCAGAGACTCGCATCACAGTGCGGATGAGGTCGATGAGCGTGATGTATTCCGGCCCGCCGACTTCGATAGTTTCATCGACAGTTTCGATGGTTTCTAATGATTTGATGAGCACTTGAACGATGTCATCGATATAAATTGGATGAAGTACGATTTCACCTCGACCCGGCATCAAATATACGAAGGGATTCATGCGCAACATCATGGCGATATTGTTGACGAACGAGTCGTCTTGCCCGAAAACCAGCCCAGAACGGATAATTGTGTATGCTAACCCGCTGTTGCGGATGTCGTTTTCGACTAGGCCTTTGATGCTCAATAAAGGATAAGCCGAGCCGGGTTCTGCGCCGAGATGACTCAGCGTGATAATACGCCCAACTCGTGCGGCGCGTGCTGCCGTCAACAGATTGCGTGTGCCGAACAATTCAATCCGTTCTAGGTCACGCGGGCGACCCCACCACATCGCATTGCGCAAGTGGATGATGGTATATACGCCGGATGCAGCACGAAACAAGGTTTCTTCGTCGAGTACATCGCCTTCGATGATGTCGGGTGTTGCTTCCCACGGTAGATGTTGTGTTTCGTTTTCGGGCAGCAAACAGCGCACCGGATAGCCATCCGCCAGCAAACGAGCGACAAGATGACGACCGATGAAGCCGGTTGCGCCAGTGACAAGTATCATAAATTCGCTCCAGAAGGGGCATTATAGCATGTTGCGTGTGATGACCAATATACCCGAACTTCAGACTACGCAGACGCTCAAATAGCAATTATCATGTAAATTTGTAACTAGAACGGTTTGGCGGGGTTATTATTGATTATAGTGTATACGTCGTTTGCTAGCGTCGTTTAATTGAAAATATTTCTCACATGGGTATATGCTATCCATGCAGGTGGAGGGAAGCATAGTGGAACGAAGACGGGTGGTTGTGACAGGGATGGGTATCATCTGTCCAACCGGCAATTCAGTTGAAGAAGCGTGGCAGAATACCGCCGCAGGTAAGACCGGTATCGGGCCGATAAAACGGTTCGATACGTCACACATCGATATTCATTTCGGTGGCGAAGTCAAAGGATTTGATCCGGTTGAATTTCTTGGTCGTCGAGAGGCACGGCGTACCGACCGGGTGACTCAACTCGGTCTTGCGGCTGCCGAACAATGTATACAAGATGCCGGATTAGAGGTCACCGACGCTAATCGCTACGAGATTGGTGTGATTATGGGGTCGGGTATCGGCGGTATCGGTTCCATCTTCGATAGTATCAAGGCGTTTTTAGAGCGCGGCAGTAAAGCCGTCAGCCCATTGATGGTGCCGATGATGTTGCCGGACAGCCCATCGAGTAAAGTCTCGATGCAATATGGGTTGCGCGGGCCGAACTTCGCAATCTCGACGGCTTGCGCAACGGGGAACAACTCAATTGGCGAGGCGACAGAAATCATCCGGCGTGGCGATGCTACCGCGATCCTTGCCGGTAGCTCTGAGGCCGGTCTTGTCGATATAGCGATTGCGAGCTTCAACAACATGACGGCGCTTTCGCGTCGTAATGATGATCCGGAACGCGCTTCGCGCCCCTTCGATATTGACCGCGATGGTTTTGTTGTTGCTGAAGGCGCCGCGTTATTGATGCTTGAAGAGTTGGAACATGCGCGGGCGCGGGGTGCCAAGATTTACGCGGAAATTCTTGGATACGGACATACATCGGATGCTTATCACGTCACTGCGCCGCTTGAAACCGGTGAAGGCGCGGCGGAAGCCGTTCGCCTCGCGCTTGAAGACGCCAACTTGACTGCCGAAGATATTGACTATATCAACGCGCACGGGACGAGCACACCATTGAATGATAAAAGTGAGACTCTCGCCATCAAGCGTGTTCTCGGTGAGCAGGCTTACGAAATCCCAATTAGTTCTACAAAATCGATGACTGGGCATTTGATGGGCGCCGCCGGTTCGGTTGAAGCCGTGTTTAGCATTATGGCGATGCGCAACAACTTCATCCCGCCGACTATTAATCTCGAAAATCAAGACCCAGAATGCGATCTCAATTACACACCAAATGTCGGTGTGGAACATGAAATCCATTGTGTGATGAGCAATTCGTTTGGTTTCGGGGGGCACAATGCAGTGTTAATATTTGGCGATTATCACCAGAATGGTCATCTTGAATAATAATCACAAGAACGGTGGACGGCCTCGCTTCGACACGGGTTTATATGCTCATGTTGCCGGGTGGGGGATGGCCGTGCCCGAAAACGTTCTAACCAACGAAGATATTGAAGCCTTTCTCGAAACCAGCGATGAATGGATTCGCACGCGAACCGGTATTCGCGAGCGTCGTATCGCAGGCGAACGAGAATCTACGGCGAGTCTTGGCCTGCGGGCGGCACAACAAGCGCTTGAGGTGGCGGATATTTTGCCCGTCGAACTCGATATGGTCATCGTCGCCACATCAACGCCGGAGCATATCTTTCCCAGTACAGCGAGTTTGATTCAAGATCAACTCGGTGCCAGCCGCGCCGGTGCTTTTGATTTGAGTGCAGCCTGTTCGGGTTTTGTGTATGCCGTCGATATGGCCGCACAAGCGATTCGCTCCGGTAGTATCGAAACGGCGCTCGTCGTTGGCGCAGAGACAATGACTCGTGTGATGGACTGGCAAGACCGCAGCACAAGCATTTTGTTCGGCGACGGTGCCGGTGCGATTGTCCTCAAAAGTAGCGAGATTGAAGGCGGCGTATTGTCGGCTGTGTTGCGCTCAGACGGTTCGGGATGTGATTTGCTCGGCATTCCAACGGTTGGTAGCCAAGATGTTTTATTGTCGCCGGAAATGTCGCAAAATGGTCATCTCAAGATGCACAAGATGTTCATGCACGGGAGCGAAGTCTTCAAATTTGCAACCCGTGTCATCGGCGATAGCATTCTCGAAGCGTTGGACAAGGCGGGCCTCACACTTGATGATGTCGATTTGATTGTGCCACATCAGGCCAATGATCGAATTTTGCAGTCGGCAGCGCGGGCGCTCAAAGTGGACAAAGATTTGTTCATGAGCAATGTCGAGCGTTATGGCAATACCTCTGCAGCATCAATCCCAATTGCATTGTGCGAAGCCTTAGAACAAGGCCGCGTTGAAGATGGCGATGTGTTGGTTTTTGTTGGTTTTGGTGGTGGCTTAACATGGGCGTCGATGGTTGTGCAGTGGGGCGTGCCGGACGAAGATATGCAGACGCATCGCTTTAGCAAGCAACGTCGCAAGCTCAGTTATATCGGCGCGCGTTGGCGTTCTCGCGCTATTCGAACGCGGCGTAACTTGAACGAAACCATCGACCGCATCCGTCCCGGCGGCGGGCGACTCAAACGCTTGCGTCACAAGGCTGACCAACACGAAGATTTTGATTAGTCGGATTTGTACGCTGACCTTCAGAAGCGCTCCTCGTTTAGAGGGGCGTTTTGTTTTTTAGATGGTTTCGCCATCTTATAAATTTGGTACTGTCGTACTACAAAACTCACCGAAACTTTTTTCGATTTTCTCGCTCGTTAAAGGTGTACATTCACATGAAAGGAGAAAATCTATGTTTTATCACTCTAATCGTAATCGTGGCCTGACGCTCGTCGGTCTTGTACTGACAATGCTGATGGTCTTCGCATTTGCATCGGTTGTATTCGCACAAGACGACAATATTGAAATTGTCGGCACAATCGAAGCGCTTGGCGCGAGTACAATCACCGTTAATGGGCAGGTGATTGATATTGCGGCAGCCGAAATTAACGGTCCGATAGAAGTGGGCGGGGCTGTCAAAATTGAAGGCACCCTCACGGCGGATGGTCAGATTATTGCTCGCGAAGTCGGTACACCTGACGATGATGTTCTACCCGGTGAATCGGAACTTGAGGGTGTTGTCGAAAGTTTTGATGGAACCACGTTAGTTGTCAACGGCCAAACGATTGATGTCAGCGGTGCTGAATTTGATGGCGATATTATGGTCGGTGATGTTGTCAAGGTTCACGCGACAGCGACGGGCCCGGGTCAATGGGT
>RFIA01000049.1 GCA_003695675.1 Chloroflexota bacterium | reverse complement strand
GCGTTGTATCGTCAAGGGGATGAAGACATACTGCGCACTTTGATTCCCGAACTCAAAGATGCGGCTGCCGAGGCCCATCGTCGCCTGATGTTTCAATATATTCTTTTTCGTTTGGGCGAACGCACGACATTAGATGGCAACTTGCTGCGAGAGGGATTGCCACATTGGGTCGCAAGTGTTGAGGTGTATGCGCATACGCCTTACGGCAGGGTGTTATCTGAAGATGTTGTTGAGATGCAACAGTTGTCCAACACGCCTCGATAACGCACATTACGCAACCAGCCCGCCACTACTCAAATAACCTAGAAATTGTTGCGAAAAGATTTGCTTTTTTGGCGACATAAAGGGCGATTGTATGATAGGATTCTTTCAAGGGCGAAAGTTGTGTGAGTTAATGTATCAAACATGCTGATGAATTTTATCGATAAGGCGAGTGCAAGTCATGACCGATGCTGAAGTGAATGAAAATGAAGCCGTCACGCAAAATGCTGATGACAGCGAGCAAGGATTCCCATGGCTTTTGTTGCTGATTGGCATCGCTGGTATTGCGTTGGGAATCTTCATCGCGACTCAGGTGATTGGGATTTTATTCGCGATCATTTCGCCCCCTGATGCGCCCCTCCCGGCGAATATCACGCTCGTTCAGCACGACAATCAATCGTATGGCGTCGATGAATGGACGTATGATAGTGCTGACAGCCCATGCGATGTGCTTGAATTCTATCAAGAGGCCGGGGGGATTTGTCGTGTCCCACCCACGTGGTGCGTTCGCGACGAAAACGGCGTTCTTTCGATTGACGATGTTGGCGTGCCTTTGACGGCGACATGCACTGGCTCACAGGAATTTTCGATTTTCGCTATGCGTTGGCGTTCGTCGATTTCAGCAAGCTCGATTGATGGGCCAACCTCATTACAGGTTTTTCGCGAAGTGCTCTGGGGTGGCAGCCCGATTGAGGCGACTCCTACACCCTGATTTTGATTACCCCTACAAGAATCGCGCGAATTCGTTGATAATCTCGGTTGTTATTATTCGTTAAATCATTGAGGAGGTGCTACCGTGGAAGTGAGGCAGTGTCCCACTCCGCGACTGATTGTTTCTCAGTTGAGATCAGATGATGATTTACACATAGCGAGACAACAATCAGGAGAGTGCCATGTTTAAGGACGTGAAATCGAAAGTTGACATCCAACGGTTGGAACGTGATCAGTTGGATTATTGGCGTGCGCGGCGTATTCGGCAACGCAGCGTTGAAGAACGGGAGGGCGGGCCAAGATATGTATTTTATGAAGGCCCACCGACTGCGAATGGTCAACCCGGTAGCCATCATGTGTTGGCGCGTGCTTTTAAGGACATGTTCCCCCGTTACTGGACGATGCGGGGGTATTATTCGCTGCGGCGTGGCGGATGGGATACACACGGCTTGCCCGTTGAGCTTCAGGTACAAAAAGAACTGGGTTTAACCAGCAAGCAAGATGTTGAAGAATACGGCATCGCGGCTTTTAACGAGAAATGCCGCGCCAATGTGTTCCGCAACATCAGCGATTGGGAAAAACTGACGGAACGTATCGCGTTCTGGGTTGATCTCGACGATGCGTATGTGACGTTCACGAACGATTATGTCGAGAGTGTCTGGTGGATTTTGAAGCAATTGTGGGACAAGGGATTGCTCTATAGAGGTTACAAAGTGGTCCCATACAGCCCCACTTCTGGTACGCCGTTGAGCAGCCATGAAGTATCGCTGGGATATAAGGTCGTTCGTGATCCAAGTGTTTTTGTACGCTTTCCGTTGAAAGATCAACCGGGCGTCTACATTCTCGCGTGGACGACGACGCCGTGGACATTGACGGCGAATGTGGCTTTAGCAGTCGGCGATGATATTGATTACGTTCAAGTCGAAGGTCCATCACCGGATGGCGAAGGAACAGAAAATTTGATTCTCGCAGCCGAATTGATGGAAAAAGTGCTCATCGAGCCGGAAAATTACACAGTTGTCAAACGCTTCAAAGGCAGCGAACTTGTGGGGCAGCATTATAATCCGTTGTATACATTTCTGCCTGTTGAACAGGATTATGCGTATGTGGTTTCGGGTGAGCATGTCAGTGTCGGTGATGGCACGGGTATTGTGCATACTGCACCTGCGTATGGTGTCGATGATATGGAAATGGGGCAGCGTTATGGTTTGCCTGTGTTGCAGACGGTCGCTGAGGATGGCACATTCATTGATGCCGTGACGAACTTCAGAGGTATGTGGTTCAAAGATGCTGACAAAGAAATCATCAAAGATTTGCGCAATCGTGGGCTGTTGTATCGTAAAGAAACGTATGAGCACAGTTACCCGCATAACTGGCGCGATGGCAGTCCGTTGATGTATTTTGCTCGCGAGACGTGGTTCATCCGCACGACGGATTACAAAGATAAAATGATCGAATTGAATCAGACGATCAATTGGGTGCCACAGCATATCCGTGATGGGCGTTTTGGCAATTGGCTAGACGATCTCAAAGAATGGGCGTTGGGGCGCGAACGCTTTTGGGGTACGCCTTTACCCGTGTGGGTTGACGACCAAACCGGAGAGATGTTGTGTGTCGGCAGTGTTCAAGAATTAAGCGAGCTATCCGGTCGTGATTTGAGTGAGCTGGATTTGCATCGCCCTTATGTTGATGAAATCACCTTCCCGAATCCGAATGGCAATGGGGGGACAATGCGCCGTGTGCCAGAGGTCATCGACGTTTGGTTTGACAGTGGGGCGATGCCAGTGGCGCAATGGGGTTATCCACAACACAATCAGGAGATATTTGCCGAACAACATCCAGCGGACTATATTTGTGAAGCGGTTGATCAAACTCGCGGCTGGTTTTATAGTCTGCACGCCATCAGCACAATGCTGTTTGAAGAAGTCGCTTTTAAGAATGTGATTTGCTTAGGCCTGATTCTCGACGAAAATGGCGAGAAGATGTCCAAAAGCAAAGGGAATATTGTTGACCCGTGGGATGTGCTCGATACGCATGGTGCCGATGCCTTTCGTTGGTATCTGTACACATCTGCACCACCCGGCGAATCGCGACGTTTCTCGAAAGACCTTGTCGGTGAGGTGGTCAACAAGTTCTGGTCAACATTGTGGAATACCTACAGTTTCTTCGTGATGTACGCCAATCTGGATAAGTGGACGCCGGACAGCCCGCAACCGCCAATCGAAAGTCGCTCAGACCTTGATCGTTGGATTTTGGCGGAGTTACATGCGCTCACTCGTCAGGTGACAGAAGCCTTCGAGAATTACGACGCGCCCGGTGCGACGCGTCCGGTACAAGCGTTTGTCGAGAATCTGAGCAATTGGTATATTCGTTTGAGCCGACGTCGTTTCTGGAAAAGCGACAGCGACGACGATAAGGCGGCGGCTTATGCCACATTGTACGAATGTCTAGTGACGCTCTCGAAATTGATTGCGCCGACTGCTCCGTTTTTGAGCGAAGCGCTTTATCGCAATTTGGTTGTTGAAGTTGTCCCCGATGCGCCGGATAGTGTGCATCTAGCGATGTGGCCAGAGTATAATGAGGCGTTGATTGACGAAGCCCGTATCTCGGCTATGGCAACTGCGCAACGCCTCGTGAGTCTTGGACGTGCTGCACGCGAAAGCGTCGGCATTCGGGGGCGACAACCCCTTCTAACCGCGCAATTTGCGACACGCGAAGCGCATGAACAGGCAGTTGTGCGTGAGTTGGCCGAATTAATCAAGAGCGAACTCAATGTCAAGGCTGTTGATGTATTGGCTGATGCAGAGTCGGTCGTCGATTATGTTTTGAATCCATTGCCGCAATTGCTCGGCAAGAAATTTGGTAAAGATTTCCCCAAAGTGCAAAAGGCATTGCGCGAAGGGGATGCCGATGATGTCCGCGCATGGGCCAAGACTCTGCTTGCTGGTGAAGTTGTCGAATTGCAACTCAACGATCAAACGTATGAAGTCACACCCGAAGAAGTTGAAGTGCGTCAGCAAGCGGCAGAGGGCTTTGCCGTCGCAGAAGATAATGGTTATATGGCTGTGTTGGACACGACACTGACCGATGAACTCATTCAGGAAGGGTTGGTGCGTGAAGTCGTCCGGCGTATTCAACGAATGCGACAAGATGCTGACTTCGACATTGATGACAAAATTGCTATCACGTATGTTGCAACCGAGCGCCTTGCTGAAGCGATTGAACGACACGCTGAGTATGTCAAAACGGAAACGCTAGGGGTTTCATTGGAAGTGGGGGAGCCTCGGAACGGTTTTTATACCAGCGAGTTTGAAATTGGTGACGAAACATTGTCGATAGGCGTCAAACGACAAAACTAACTCCTGTATAAAATACACAATAATTTTCATGAGAGATGGGGTTCTGTTTTGACCTCATCTCTTTTTTGTGCCAACAAGACAGTCGTAATTGTCATATTTCACCAAATAAAAAACCATTATATGCGCTAAAATAGGGGATAGTGAACAATATGTCGAACGAGCGACACACCTCGACGAGAAGATTTGATGCAAATGAACGAAAATCAGAGCACAACTCTGCAATCTGTATTACGTTTTGCGCTTCCACTTGGCACAAATTTGATTGTCGGTTCGCCCGATACCGTGATTACGTGGGTAGTCACAGTGCGGGCACAGCCGCCCGCTTTCCCCGAAGTTTACGGCGGTGAACTTGCCCTAGTGTCGATGCGTATCTTGCGTGCTTATGACAATCGAATGTCGGTTGAGAGTGTTGTCGGTAATTTGGCAGATGTTGGTGTGGCTGCAATTGCCATTGATGAGCAGGTCAATGATACGGTCATCGCCTTGGCGGATGAGTATCACGTTAGCTTGTTGACTTTGCCGCCCGATGAAAACCTAACCCGCATCGAACGTGCGGTAACGACACTCATCGTCAATCAGTCTGCACAACTCAATCAACGAGCCATCGAAATTCAACGACAATTGACACGATACGCCGCCGAAAATCGTGATCTGAATACGTTGTTGCAAGTTATCGCCCGTGCAACGGTTAAGCCATTGCTCGTACATGATGATGCTGGGGTGCTCATTGCACAAGCGCATCCAAATGTTGGTCGTCGTGGTGACGATACTCGTCATTTATTGCGTAATTTACCCTATGACACATTTCAGAGATGGCTTGAAGATGAGACGCCTTCAATGCAAGGTGTCGCAATTGCAAGCCCGCTTGGATACACGACTGTCCTCAAGGTTGAAAAGCGTATCGCGGGATATATGTCATTAATCGATGGCGGAGAGACCCTAGATGATTTTGATCGTCTTGTTTTGACTTATGGTGCCGATGTTTGTGCTATTGAAATGGCGAAGAGCAGGGCGGTCGCTTCTGCAATTGAACAAACACGGGGCGATTGGGTGCAGATGTGGTTGAGCGGCACGCAGACCGATGACGATATGATTCTTACTCGTGCTGAACAGACGGGCTTTGATGCCAACGTTGAATGTGTTGTTGTGATCTATCGCGCGACAACAGAAGCTGGTGCATTGCTTCCTGTTGAAGGATTGATGTCTCTGGTACAAGACGATATGGCGCGTCGGCAAGGTAAAGGGGCTGTCGGGCAATATGTTGATGTGATTGTAGCGCTCTACCCAGTTGATGGGCAAAGTCAAATGAAGCGTGTTCATCTCTTTGTTGACGATGTTCGGCAACAACTTGCGACACGAACGCCGAGCGGTATTGTCTCGGCGGGTATCAGCCGTCCCGCGATTGGCCTAGCTGCGCTACGCGACGCCTACCGAGAAGCTAAAGATGCGATTAGTATTGCCTCAGAGCTAGGTGAACGTGGTGTAACAACATTTTATGGTGATTTGAAGTTGTATCAGTTATTACTTGCTCTGAAGGAACACAATTTACATCATCTGCAAAATTTTTATCGAGACACACTTGGTAAAGTTGTCGAATATGATGAAAAAAGGCAAGCTGATTTGGTGCGGACTCTGGAGGGGTTCTTTGCAGCCAATGGCAATTTAGCAAAAGCCGCCGCTGATTTAGATGTTCATCGAAATACATTGGTTTATCGCTTGGAGCGTGTTAAGGAATTGACCGAACTCGATTTAGATGATTCTGACAATCGCTTGATTCTGCATTTGGCGCTTAAGATTCAACGGGTTTTAGCGACATTGCCAACCGGGGCTGTTGATAAACGACATTGAAGCAACATGCCGCCACGATGCCTGAAAATGTTGCGAAAAAGTTTACCTTTTTGTCAACATGGCGAGGCGATTCTGTGGTAGGCTGGGGGTACCAACAAGTTGAAAGTGATGAATAATGATCTGGGTCGGGGGCAGCTCGATTGCTAAAAAGACAAGCTAAAAATACAAATCGCTCATCGTACCGAACTCGTCACGCATCATTTTTGCAGCGGCCCCCCGCTGTGCTGCCGCAAATCGTACAACAAAATCGATGGGTGTCTTATGCGGCTTTTGGCGGCGCTCCCCCCCCGCACTGTCATTGCCATAACGGTCACAAGCAACTCGATTGAATTGGTCTTCCAACGCCGAGTTTAAGTTACTCTGGCGTTAGAAAACCATATATTTAATGTTTCTTTGAGACAGGTGTCAGCTTAACAAAGTGGTCTTGTGGTCGTGCAAGAAGTGGATACAGGTGCTGTACGGCTTCTGCCTGATTATTTAGCTCAAGGGTTTGTATATAGCTGTTGAGCAGCTCGTGCACATCGTTGATATTGTGTTCTTCAAGCGAAAAAATATCAACAATGGCGCCTTCTGCTATACGACGCCGAATCGCGTCAACAGTCAAATTCATTTCGGGTTGGATGCGCTGGTAAATGACACCACCTGTCATGCCTGCACAAATCCACGGGCCAGGATCGCCTAGAATGAGGACTCGTCCTGAGGTCATATATTCACAGGCGTAGCCTTTTAGATTGGCACGACTGCCAATGCCGCCGAGTTCATCACGGAGTGGTTCTTTTACCTCGCCACCGAAGATGACATCTGCACCACTCAGGCGGATGCAGGCTCTTGTGTCTGCGTTGCCTTGCACGATGAAAAGACCACCGCGTGCGCCATAGGCGAAGCTCTTGCCAACCGAACCGTCTAGTCGTTGGCCGTTGTGATTGAGGCCTTTTAAGATATTGATTGCGCCACCTTTGGCGCTTTTCGCGATACCATCTTGACCGCCGCCTTCAACGAGAACATCAATTGGCGCATCAAGGAAAGCGGCGAGTCCATTGCCGGGGATAGCAGAATTGCTAAAGCTGAGATGCACCGCTTCGACCATATCGGCGTTGGGGAAGTCGGCTCGAACGAGGGCGCCAACAAGATGCGTGCCCAATGCACGATCCATCGCCATTACCTGCTCATCGTCATACGTCATTTCTTTTTCGCCATATTCGGCTTGTTCGGCGATGAGGGCTGTGATTTGCTTGGTAAGCGTGTTGCGTGGACGTGTTAAACGCCGCCCTACACCGGGTTGGATGTGGCGTTTTTCGTTGTTGGGGACACGACGGGTCAATTTGCTGAGGTCAATTTGGTCGTGCATGGCAACCTGCTTCAACAAATCGGCGCGACCAACAAGGTCTTGTGTGCGTGTAAAGCCGAGTTTTGCGGTTGTTTCGCGAATATCATCGGCAAGTATATGAAATACTGTGCTGATGTTTTCAACCGCTTCGTCATAAATACGCGGCTCGAAATGCTTGATGCCTTTAAGTAAGGCCTCTTCTTTTGTTTTGATGTGCGTTGTGATTCCGACATGACAAGTGCCTTCTTGACACTTACGGCAAATCGTGCAACCGACTGCAACCATCGGTATCGTTGCTAAGCCCGCTCGATTTGCACCGAGACATATCATTTTGACAACATCGCGCCCACTCTTGATACCGCCGTCGCACCAGATTTCAACTTGATCTCGAATGCCGCTTTCGATTAAAGCGCGATGTGCTAACCACACCCCGATTTCTGCGGGTAGGCCGACGTGCCGTAGAGCATGAACACGTGCCGCACCTGTCGCGCCATCATATCCTGTCAGTGTGATGATGTCTGCTCCTGCTTTCGCGACGCCAACAGCGATGATGCCGATGCCGGGCACAACAGGAAGCTTGACAGACACACGCGCTTTTGGATTTGCTGTTTTCAACTCATCAATGAGTTGTGCCAAGTCTTCAATAGAGTACAGGTCGTGATTGTTGCTTGGGGAAATGAGATCGATACCCGGTGCCGTGTGACGTGCCGCGGCGACCTGTTCAGTGACTTTGAAGCCGGGTAGATGCCCGCCTTCACCCGGTTTTGCACCTTGACCGATTTTGATTTCAAGAAGTTCGACAGAGTTTAAAAAATCAATATCGACACCGAAGCGACCAGAAGCAATTTGTTGACCTCTGTTTCGTGGGTAACGTCCCATGATGTCCGGCAGTTCGCCGCCTTCGCCATTGATGCAGATGATGTTCAGTTTGTAAGCAGCTTCTGCATACGCTTTGTAAGCGAGTTCGCCTTGTGAACCGAATGACATGGCCGAGATAACCATCGGCATCGCGTGATGTTTGATTGTGATGTCCACGGTGTCGGGGTCGATATCAGAATCTTGTGGTTTAAAGCCGAGGATATGCCGGATTGCGACAGGCTTGCTGTTCTCAAGTTCGATCATTTCGTGAGTATAGTCTTCAAGCGATAATTCGCCATGTGCTATCGCCTCGACTTTTTTCCACATTTTGGGATAAAAACGGTCGGGATTGCCAAGTTTGCCTTTTTTCTCACCACGCAACTCAGCAGCACGTTCTTCAGCATCGTCGCGTAAATCGCTCCAAGTCAGACCGCGTGCTTCTGAGCCGAAGTAATTGGGCACATCAAACATTTCGGACACGTTGGTGGCAAGTCCAATGGCACTAAATGAGTGACCAAAACCGCGTAATTCATGACCCCCAATCGTTGATGTGACTTTCTCAAAACCTGCTGTGAGAATGCTGATCAGATTGCTGAGGCGCTCAATTTTTTCTTCCGATGTTAATGAGTTTTTTGCCGCTCGTGGTGCGATCTTAAGTGCTACAGCGTACATTGCATACGGTACGATTGCATTCGCGCCGAGTGCGACGGTCATCGTAAGATCGTGAAGGTCTCGTAATGCGCCAGAGCGAACTACGATGCCGGTTTTCCTACGTAAATTTTCAGGATAGTCTTCAAAACGGAGGGCGCGGTCTACCGCAGCTGTGACAAGTAATGGGTCTATCCAAAGGCGATTGCCATCAAAGATATCGGTGTCATCTAAGATAAGACATTGTATGCCGTTTAGAACGAGATTGACGGCCTCGTGTTGCAAACGTTCCAACGCTTGATCAATACTTTCATCGGGAGATGCACTCATCGAAAGCCAAGCAACCTTGTTTTTGAAGGTGTCGAAAATATCATCTAACGTCATGGTTCCATGCTGGTTTGCAACAACATGCATTGCTTCATCGGTACCGAGGTTGGGATGTCCACCTAATAATAATGGTGTCTCGATTTGTACGAGGAGATCATCTTCAGCTGCGACTCGACCAATTTGGGGGCGGACACCAATCAACATTTTAGTGGAAAATTGTGCTCGTTCACGTTGCCGGTCAATTGCCGGATTTGTCACAACCGCGACGGTTTCCTTGAAAAAGTCGGCGAGATTAATTCGCGTTTGGCTGATAGCAGCCAATGGGCCGTCCCACCCCAATGACCCGATTTGCTCTTTGTTATTGTCGGTTGTCACTTCTATGAAACTTGAGTGAAAACGTTCCCACCCAAGCGCGGTCATTGTCACAGCATTCAACTCAGTTTGTATTTCACGCCACGGCGGTGTTTTGAAAGCGTATTGTGGTGCAATTTCATAATGTAATTTATGTGATTCGTCTTTCGTCACGACGGCTGGTGCAACTTCTACTTGAAGCGTTGTGCTTGTGGGTGTAGCCCCCGATTCTCTGATGATGGGATGAGTAGTTGATAGAGGGCTTTTTGATTTTTGTTGTGATTCATCAGTCAACCAACTATTACCAGAAGTGTGGTGATAAAGCTGCCGTTCTCGATGTCGGTTGACAACATGGCGTTGAATGGCGGCGTGGTCAAGCACTTCAATTGGACGTCCCGGTGTAATACGAAGGGCAATCTTTTCACCCGGTGCCAACGGTTTTGGGTCAGACGACATCATGTCAAGCGGATATACACCACGTTCTGAGGTTGCAAAATATTCCTTTTCAGTTTCACCAAACCATAATGGGCGTAACCCAAGCGCGTCCACACTGAATACGCAATAATCTTCCAGCCGCGCGGCGACAGCCGATGGCCCCTGTGCGAATGGGCCGAACACTTGTCGCATATTGTCATAAACATCGTGAATCTCTGGTGCATTCTGAATGAGATCATGCGAGTAGGGGGGGAAGACAAGCTCCATGGCTTCGATTAAGTCGAGACCGAAGTCCATGCACAGAGTATGCAAAACACGGTCAATGTCTTGCGAGTCCGAATTGTCAGCCGCTAAGGGAATGCCTAGCATCCCGGCTTCAATGCGAAAACGTGAAATCGTATTGAATTCTCCATTGTGACCGAGAATACCAAATGGTTGAACACGTTCGAAAATCGGATTGGTGTTTGTGCTATATCGTGCATGACCGAGTGTGACTGTTGAAGCGTAGTCGGGATCGCGTAATTCGGGATAGTATCGTCGTAAAATTTCGACGGTGCCTTGAACTTTATACACGACGCTACGCGATGAAAACGACGCGAAGTGAATATTTAAATCATGTTCTATTTGTACCTGAAGATTGAACAGCGTCTGCTCTAAAATTTCGTATGGAATTTCACCATTTAAGCCAGCAATTTGCCAGAAGACAGGTTCATTCTTTTCAGCGCTCGGTCCAAGCACCTGAGGGTTGACCTTACCAGCATGGTCGGTGAGGATTTCTAGCCCAGCTTGTGCGATTCGATTGCAAATTTGCTCGACCAGATTTGTTGACCGGCCACGCGCTTCTGCCGGAATTAATAAATGCGCGACCCAAAAATT
>RFIA01000340.1 GCA_003695675.1 Chloroflexota bacterium | reverse complement strand
GGTTGGTATCGTATAACATTTACGCCGTTACAAAAAATTAACGATTTAACGACAAGAGACCCTTTATAAACCGTTATGACCTCTTCAAGTCTTTTAATTTTCAAACATTGCTGATGTCTCATTTGCGCCACATATCGGATCGTGATACATTGAGTTTGAATATTGCAATACAAAGGTTTGACAACGTTTGTTGTCCCGAACGGAGGCTAGTCCTTATGGTCGATAAAGTGCTCATCATTGATGATGAAGAAACAACGGTGCATTTGTTGACGATGTTGCTCGAAAAGCGCGATTTCGAGGTGGTATCGGCGTTGCGTGCCGAGGAAGGGCTGCGGCAGGCCTATCGTCATCAGCCGGATATTGTGCTGCTCGACATCATGATGCCCGATATGGATGGCTGGGAAGTTTGCAAACGACTGCGCGAGATGACCGACGTGCCGATTATCTTTTTGACGGCGCGTGGCGAAACCAAAGATGTCGTGCATGGGTTGGAGATGGGCGCGGATGATTATATTGTCAAACCGTATGACAATGACGAACTCATCGCCCGCATCAAGGCTCATCTGCGACGGGCGCCGAGCACGACGATGAGCGAGGAACTCGTCTTCGACAACGGCAACTTCCGCATCAATTTCATGAATCGTGAGGTGCGCGTGCGCGACGAGGTCAAACATTTGACGCCGAAAGAATTCAATTTGCTCGGCGTGCTTGTGCGCCAAGCCGGGCGGGTCGTGCCCCGTACTGAACTTGTGACCGAGGCGTGGGGCGAAGAATATGCCGACGCGATTGACAGCCTCAAACTCTACATTCATTATCTGCGGCAAAAGGTCGAAGAAGACCCAGAACGCCCGCAATATATTCTGACGTCGCGCGGTGTCGGCTATCGCTTCGTCGAACGTTGAATCGACGCGCTCAGTTTGTGTCGATGCCGCCGCTTGATCTCGTCGTTAAGCATTTGCGTAATGGCGATTGACACCATCGGCCAGATTGCATACACTCAATGCAACTCGTATTGATGAAGGGTTTGTTTCGATGCAAGCATGTGCGTGGCTGAAGCAGGGGCATTAAGCCACTCAGCAGGTAGCGATTAAATTTGTAATATTCAACACACCTGTCCTCGTCTGATAAGCGTGGCTAATATCTCTACTGACGATTTGGCGTAGAATATTGGCGACGCTCTTTTATTATTTGAATGGCGCTCAACCCGATTGCTCACTTGTTGTTGCGGTGATCAATCCATGTTGGAGTCGAAATCAAATGCGAAGATTAGCACTTATATTATTCCTTGTCACATTACTTATTGTTTTTGTCGTCTTGCTATCGGTGTCAGATGCCTTCGCGGGGCTTGCACAAGATTTAGCGACAGAAATTATAGCCGCCATCCTGATTGCAATCGGCAGCACGATTCTCGGCACATTCTTTCGCAACAAATCGAAAACAGATGACTCCCAAATATCGGCGCCCGAAAGGCTGCGCAAGAAATTGCTCGACACCGCCAAGCAGCAATGGGTTGATGACCATCTTCGAGAGGCGACACTGCAAAAATCCAAATTTCGCCCGCCACTCGATATTGTCATCGAACCGGTAGCGCAACAGACGGATGAACATGCTTTGAAATATAAAGTGGCCGCCACAGATGAAGCCCCGCTAGACACAATTGCATCTGAAATTCTGGAATTGTTCGACAGCTTAAGCGCTGCAACGGCCTTATTGATTCTGGGGGATCCGGGTTCGGGGAAAACGACCGCCCTACTGCATTTGCTCAACGCGCTTTATGCCCAGCATAACCGCGCCGAAGAGAATAATTTGCTCCGCCCACAACGCTTTCCGGTCGTCTTTAAGTTGTCTTCGTTTGGTACGGCAACAGTTCACAGCGACAGAAACCCGCAAGAAATTTTCGAGAATTGGCTCATCGACAAATTCATTGAAGATTACGGTGTGGGTATGAAGCGTGAACAACTTCAAAGATGGATCAATGTCACCGGTGTGATTTACCTGTTCGACGGTCTTGACGAAGTGGCCCAAGGTAATATCGAAACCTGCATCGCTGGTCTCAATCAATTCAAGAAACGCACGAATGTTCAGGTTGTCGTTAGCTGCCGCCGCGAAAAATACACAGCATTTCGCGCGAGCGGTCATGAGATTGAGAATACACATACCCTACAGGTGTTAGACCTAGACGAAGAAATCATCACCGAACTGCTGAAGCATCCGGACTATGATGGCTTGCGTACCTTTTTGTTTGACAGACGCCCTGAAATGCTTGCGTGGGCGAATAAACCTTTTCTGCTCAATGCGATGATGCACGCTTATTCAGGAATGCACGCCGATGATATAACGATGACAAAATCGGATAAGCCGGACATGCCGCCGCCCGATATTTTGCGTGGCTATGTTAAACGCAAGCTCGATGAAGGCGATCAATTTGAGGAGACTGAAGCGGCCTATAACCGCCTCGTTGTGGCTCATCCAGTAGAATACGAAGAAGAATGGCGCTACAGCGTTCGCTATCTGAGTTGGCTGGCACGCCAGCTGCAAAATGAAAATGAACGTGAAGAAGCCGCACCGCAAAAAGGTGAAAATGTCGGCCACATTTTCTTGATCGAAAATTTGCAACCCGACTGGTTGGAAGGCCGAGCTTGGCAATTCATCTATACAATTTTTTCGCGAATGGCTGGTGTGTTGGCGATTGCGTCGAGCGTCGGTTTCTTGCTTTCTAGCCCGTTGGATTACATCGTCATTGGACTCACCCTAGGATTCTTCAAAGGCCTCATCGATGTATATAAACAGCGTTTTGCGACGCTCACCCAACTAACGTGGCAGTTCGTTGTTTCCCTCGTTGTAGAGTATGCCATCTTAAATATCGCGGGATCGCTGATTTTTGCGCCGCTTGCAAAAACAGCGCCCGACGACAAATTGTGGAATGCTTTTTCGCTCAGCGAAATTGAACTGATTGCCTTTCTGAATCTGTTTGTCGTGGCGATCTACGCAGCGCGTGCTATCCAAAAAGTCCGCACCTTGAAGGAAGACATCCAACCCGTTGAAGATTTAGAATTCAAATTCTACAGTGGGTTTATCGGTGCTTTGGTAGGGGGAGTGACTGTCGCGCTGGTAATCGGCTTCTTTGCCGAGATCATCTTTGTCAACAACGCTGGCACTACACAAGAGTTGTTGCAAACGTGGATGAATCAATACGACAGCCCCTTGGTGCGCCCTTTCACAATTGGTGGCGCACTGGGGCTTTTCTATGGCGCACTCATTGTCGGGGCGATGCGGCTTTTCGACTGGGTGCCGCGCGATGTTGACCAATATCGCCAAGTGCTACCAAACGCGGGGATATGGCGGCAACTGCGAAAGGCTCTCTTGCGCGGGCTGCTTATCGGCTTCGTGACAACGATTGGTTTTGGCATTTTGATGGGGGTTATCATCAGCCGAAGCACGGTCGGTTTTTTTCGCGGCGCACAAAATGGCATCGCAATCGGTTTGCTGGTTGCTTTGGCGAACGGTGGTATCGACTTCATCAATCACTTTGTGCTGCGAGTCTTGCTTTATTGGGGGGCGATGGCCCCGCGCGATTATGCGCAATTTTTGAATTTTGCGACGCGCCACGACCTCTTGCGAGAGTTGGGCGGTAGTTATATTTTTGCCCATGAATATTTGTTAAACTACTTCTGCGATTTGGAAGTGGGGCGGCGCCGCTTCGTTAAATATGCAAATGTAGCCAAAACGCTCGTCGGTGTGGGTATCCTGGTGGTCATTATCTTTTCATTCCGTTTGTTGATTGTTGAGCCGCTCCCCATTTTGGAAACTGTACAGTCGGGGAATACCCTCGTCATTGATCATCAAATGAGTACAATCAATACAGACGAGTCGTTTTGTTTTACTGCTGGCGAAGAAATCACGATTCAGTCGCAAGGGTTGATTCGCGTCGGCAAATTTGTCGGCTATGTGCCGCCGGAAGGAACGGAAATCGGGGTTTTGGGTTTGCCGGTTTCAGATACATGGGATGAGGTGCCAGAATTCCCGCATGGCAGCCTGATGTGTCGTCTTCAGAGCGACACTGTTCAAGAAGCGGACTGGCAGTTATGTGCTCAGTCGAGCATTCCCAACATTCCACCCGGCTTTCCGATCACTGGGGCGTGGCCGCCGCGTTCTTACACATTTACGGCGGCGCATGATGGCTGCTTAGAATTTTTGGTCAACGATAACGAGCCAGAAAAACATGTTGGCGGTTTTGTTGTAGAAGTTGTAGACAAGTGACCATCGCAATGTTTAGTAGGACTTACGCACTTCAGAAATCATCGGGCAGCCAGAGAATAAATTCTCCGCACGTAGACATAGCGGTTTCCGGCTGCCACAAAAACAAGTACCCTGAAGGGTACTGCATTTGGTCAAATACGCCCCAATAACCCCTTTAGTGGGTTTGGTATTTCGGTAGCCGGATGTTTGAACATCTGGCGGC
>RFIA01000339.1 GCA_003695675.1 Chloroflexota bacterium | reverse complement strand
TACGTCTCGAAGTTGACCGGCTCGGTTGCATAATCGACGACGCGCTCCCCATAATAACGATTGTCGAAGAATGTCGTCTGATATACCGCGTCAAAATCGAATGTGACAACATCATTCTCTGCCAATGGAATCGATATAGTCGGCAGCGTATCATCGACATGAAAACCGTAGAGCTGCGTCTGTCCTGTTTCAATCGTCGGGTGCGGATTGCTGACGAGAATCATGTAAGGGTAGGCATCTGCATCGCCGTCAGGATATGAAGGCAGCACAGCAATCGGCGACCTGCGCTCATGCAAATAATCGAGTTCGATGAGGTTGATGCCGCTCTTGAGGGTTTCGCTGCGTTTAATGGCATACGTCAGGGCATGAGAACCCGGCGGCTTATTGGCGAGTGAAAGCAACTCAATGCGTGTCACAGGTTGCAAGTCGTCGTCCGCCGTTTGTTGATAGATGACGACGCTCTGGAAATAATCATCTGCGGTCAATGTCGCGGCGACGGTGAATGTATCTGTTGGCTCAGCGACAACACCCGTCGCAATCGGTCGTTGGGCGGCGTATTCTTGGCCTTGATAGATGCCGACATCGAGTTTCGTGCGTGTTGGGCGTTCGGGAATCCCAGCCACAATTTCCATCAATTGGAGTGATTGTTCGCTCAACACATAATAACCGGCGGGTAACACCGCATCAATCGCCCGGCGTAAGTCAGCGATGTGCTCAGCGTGGAAACTTTCCCATCGTCCCGGTGATTGTTGCAAATAGCTGTGCAAGTGCGCATTGATGCCGCGATATTGATTGCGCCGTGACCGTATCGCCATGACGACGTGCCTCTCAAAAACTTAGCCGCCGACTCGCTGCGAAGCGTAATTCTCTGGGTCGGGTGGCAGATTGAAGACATCTTCGGCGAAGTGTTCCGTCAAATAACACAAAATCGCGAAGTGCGTCACATTGCCGAGCACACGGCCATCCTCAAGAACGACCGGCACATTGCGATAATGATGCTCATCCATCAACGCCATGGCGTCTTGCGCGGTTGCGTCGCCCGTGATGGAGTCCGGATTGGCCGTCATGATGTCTGTGACGGGCTTGTCCCACGTCTCCGGCTTGGTGACGACTTTGCGCAGCACATCGCGGTCGGTGACGATACCGATGAGGCGCGTGTGCTCACCGACGACGAAGGCGCAGTTTTGCTTCTTCGAGCGCATCAACTCAATCGTCTCGCGCACACTCGTGTCTTTGCTGACGATGATGTAATCGTGCAAGTCAAGCGCTTTGACCGATTCCTGTAATAATTGTGATTCCAAACTTGGTTTAACCATCAATTTTTGCCTTTGTCTGATTCGTTGTTCCTCTTATCATTATAAACCGAGTTGGGACAAAACATCGACTCTTTTTGAAGTATTATTTCATTTGTGTGCGATGATCTTTGTGATGACATAAAGTGTCGGCTACGCAAAAAGCGGTCAGCTTGTGGGGAACTGACCGCTTGACCCTCGCGCACATCATTGGCCGATGCACACAGGAGCAACACCGATTAGGGATAGAGCATTTCGGCTTTCGGCACGCCTCTTCTAACAATAGGACGGATCAACCGCCAAGACGTGTGGATGTCTCATGCTTCGCTTTCTAGCGCAATATGCTTGAGGCTAGCGACCTGACGCGCTAAATCAACTCGACATCATCGTCGGCAGGCTCATCCTCATTCGACACGTCATCTTCTTCGACGATAGTCTCGCCTTCTTTCGTCACCCACACGCGATGCTTGCGGCGGACTTCGCCTTCGGGGGCGTCGTCAGTCGCTTCGATATATTCGTCATCGTCACCATCGTCTGTATGTTCGACGCGCACGCGAACTTTGCGTTTACCGCGCGACTCGGCCTCGTCGTCATCGTCATCGTCATCAGACGAAATGTCGATGTCAATATTCGACATCGCCCGGCGCAAGGTCTCGCGGGTTTGCGAGACGATGCGGTCGCGCAATTCTTGACCGAGTTCTTTGATCTCGTCGATGTCTGCGCCCGCGAATATGTCGCCGCCACCATGCCGCCGCGAGCGTCGCGCGTCGCGCACTTGCTGCTCAAGATACATGACGAGTTGGCTGGCGGCGAGTTGCACCTGCGCCACTTTGTCGGCCTCTTCCGCGTCGTCCGGCACTTCGAGCAGCAGCGCCTCGGTGATGTAATCGTCATCCGGCAGCAAGGCAGCGACTCGGGCGTGCAAACTGGTGTAACTCTTGACAGCCATATTGCCCGTGCCCTTGAAGGTTTCGGTCACCAACGCACGCTCGACCGACTTATGCAACGATTGCAATGCCGGGATGAGCTTGCGCAGTTCGATGATTGTCTCTCGTTCCATTGGATGTGTACTCCTTACACCGTTTCTTTGTGTGGTATCAACCCACAATCGTTGGAATCTTGAAAATATTTGAACCTGAACCGCCAAGACGCCAAGAACAAATTAATCTTGGGCAAAATTGGCGCATGTACGGGTGAGGCATGCCTCTTACGCATCAAGTTAAACCTCAATTGTTTTCAGACGCTCGCTTTTGCACTCAACCCCACCCCCTAAATCCCCTCCCCATAAATGGAGAGGAGACTTGCGCGGCGGCGGTTTCGCCCTTTTCTCCCCCTCTCCGCACGCAGAGACGGGACTTGCGCGGCGGCGGTTTCGCCCTTTTCTCCCCCTCTCCGCACGCAGAGACGGGACTTGCACGGCGGCGGTTTCGCCCTTTTCTCCCCCTCTCCGCACGCAGAGAGGGGACTTGCACGGCGGCGGTTTCGCCCTTTTCTCCCCCTCTCCGCACGCGGAGAGGGGGCCGGGGGGTGAGGTTAAGAAACATTCATCTTGGTTTGAACCTCGCCATAAACACATAACCTGACGCTTCAAATATCAAATTCATTCGCCAATATGTCGCGTGTTGCGGGGCGCAGCAATTGCGGCAGCGCCCGCCGCGCATGATACAAACGCGACTTGACTGTGCCGATAGTCGTGTGCATCACATCGGCAATCTCGGCATACGACAGATGCTCCTCCGAATACAAGATCAATGTTTGCCGCTGCATCTCCGGCAATTTGTTGATCGCGTCTTGCACTTCCATATAGAGCATAATCCAATGCACCGCTTCGTCCGGCGCCGGGTCATCGGAGATTGTATAATTGTACGACACCCAATGAGTCGCCGGTTCGTCGTCGAGCGAAAAACTCTCGTAGCGTCCCATCTTGCGCAATTCGTCATAACAGCGATTGCGGGCGATGCGATAGACATAGGGGCGCAATTTTGCGGCGGGTTCGATGCGTTCGATATTTTTATACAACGCGATGAACACATCTTGCATGATGTCGTCTTCGGCGTCCGGCACGGCGCCGACGAGTCGCCGCACAAAGCGCCGAATGCCCGGTTCGAGCCGTGCTTGCAATTCTGCGAATGCCAACTCGTCCCCATCTTGCGCATCGCTCAGCAATTGATGTTCGCCATCTTGCGACAAGGTGAATCCTCCCGATGTACTCTGTCTTACGGGGGATGTGCGGGTTGTGTTCAAAATTGGCGGGGAATTAGCAAAGTAATGGGAATCTTTCAGGATGTGCATTTCGATAATCGACATATCTACTATAATCGTTATGCTGAAAAGCCTCGATATATCAAGGTTGTGGTTGAATTTAACGAAGATGATGTTGGAAGAGTCGTGACAGCTTTTTTTGCTGATGCGGCTAAAGCTGGAGAAAAAATGATATGGTCGATTCAACTGAGCATCTGATACCAACGAATGCGTTAAAAACCAATGTCTTGTCGCGTATCGCTGCCGAGCACAGTTTACGACAACCTTACATCAAATATGATGCAGACTTTGATGCTGTGCGCATCCTTGTCGTCGCGCCGGAGAATGTTGATATTGTCGTTCATTATGTTGATGACTATGTAGGCTTGCTGTATCGGGCTGACGATCTTGAAATTGTCGGCATCCAAATCGAAGCATTTGAGCACAGTTTCGTGCCACAATATGAAGGTGTTCAGCGTGTGTGGCGTCTGAGTGATATGGATAAAATGAAAAATATCGAAGATCTCGGCGATATGCTTTTCAATGTTGAACGCATTCAGCGCCAACTTGCACAGGAAGTTGCAAAAGCAACACAAGCAACGCTTGGTAAACCCGGCAGTGAGTTAACCGCAGTGCTGTCTCCAGATTAGGCTCTGTTGACATTTGCGCTTTGATGCAAAAATAGGGGACAATCGTTGGGGTTTAGCTTGCTAAACCCTTCAGGGCATTGCACGCAATGCCC
>RFIA01000338.1 GCA_003695675.1 Chloroflexota bacterium | reverse complement strand
CCGACGGCCGTCGTGTACGACCCACACGCAGAATTTTCGACGGAAGTCGTGAACCAGTACGACATCTTTCACTTCCTGCGCAATTATGAGTTCGAGGTGGTGCATGATAAAAAAGCATTCCGACAAATCGTGCCGTCCGAATATGCCATCCCCGACGGTGACTTCTACTTGCTGTTGAAGCGCCAACGCGAAAAGTCGGCGAATATCGCATTCACACTCATGGCGCCCGAATATGACCGGGAAACCTTCGACAGCCGGTGGATTCGCAAGCCCATGGCCCTGTGCGGTTATGGACTTGAGTTTAGTAAAAACGAAGACGCAGTGCCGCTAGAAGTCGTCACCCATCTTCGTGAGCAATTTATCGTCGGCATGATCTTGCCGCCGGAAGACCAGCGCGTCGTCCACGCCCGTTTTCGCGGCACAGACCTCATCGCTTGGCCGTTGCGCGTCAACTTCGGCGATGGCACCTCCAACGACGATTATCGCTTCTTCGCGGGGACAAGCGCTTTTGTCGCCCATGCCGAACTCGAAGGGTATATCCGATACCGCGAACGGCAAGACAACACCTCAATCATTACATGATACGGAGAACCAAATGTTATATGCGCTCGTATTTGAATTAGTCGCCCATAACGACGGTATGCTGCCCGCCAATACCGGCAAGCTGACTCATGGCCTGTTCTTCAACATCATCCGCAGCATCGACCGCGATGTCGCCACTGCCCTGCACAACCGTAAAGAACGACAACCGTTTTCGCTCTCGCCGCTGCATCACCCGCGCATGAAAATCGGGCGACCGTATCGCGTCAAGGCCGGTTACACCTTCGAGATGCGCGTCGCCTTGCTCAACGATTCGCTTTTTGATTCGGTGATCGCTTTCTTTACAAACAAGTACACGCTGCCGATGCTGTATGTCGGCGAGATCGACCTCGAGATCACCGCCATTCATACCACGGGGGGCAGCCACCCCCGCGCCGGATACACGACCCACGAAGCGCTACGCAATCGTTGGGACGACGCGACCCCCCTGCCGACCGACGTCACCCTTTATTTTCGCACGCCGACGGCCATCAGTCGCGGCAAGGACCCGCGCACAAAACGCAAGCGTTATTGGCTGTTCCCTGAGCCGCTTCCCGTATGGCACAACTTGCGCCGTCAGTGGGGCTACACCGGCGGCGATGATCCCGGCAAAGCATTCGATGCTTGGATCGAAAAGCATATCCAGCTCGTCTCGCACCGTCTGCAAACCCACATACTCGATTTCGACCGCTTTCAGCAGCGCGGCTTCACTGGCAGCGCAACCTTCCGGTGTGTCGGCGACCCCGACCGAGCCGACCACGCCTTCTGGTTGGCGTTGTGTGCATTCAGCTTTTACGCTGGCATCGGGTACAAAACCTCGGCTGGTTTTGGGCAAGTCGCGCCGAAGATTCATCGTCCGAAATGGGCTGACGAAGAAAATTGAGGGAAAACATGGAAATACCCGACTACCTCCCGATCTCCTATCTGAATCAATATGTGTATTGCCCGCGTCGCTTTTGGTTGATGTTCGTACACGGCGAAATGGATGTCAACGCCGTCTTGTTGGACGGCACATACAAGCACCAACGGGTTCATCAAAGTGGTGTCCACTGGCATCCCGATGGGCGACAGTATACGGCCGTATGGGTTTGGTCGGACGCGCTCAAGATCGCGGGCGTGGCCGACTTCGTCCAAGAATACGACTCGGACGACTTGATCCCCATCGAGCACAAACGCGGGCGCATGGGCAAATACCTCAACGATCACGTCCAACTGTGTGCCCAAGCGCTGTGTTTGGAAGAACGCACCGGAAAAACAATCGACTATGGCGAGATTTTCTATTGGAAAAATCGCCGGCGCGAAACCGTCCGCTTGACCGACGCCCTCCGCGACAAGACGCTTCAAATCATCGACGAGGTCTTCGCCTTGCTCGCCCAAGACAACATGCCCGCGCCGATAGACCACCCCACGAAATGCCGCGATTGCAGCCTAGAGCCAATTTGCCTGCCACAAGAAGTTTTGCAGTTGATGAAGGAGCAATCATGACCACACTTTATGTGACCGAACCGCGCAGCCTCGTCAAAAAAGACGGGCAAACCTTGATCGTCAATGTCCCTTCGACCGACACCGACCCCTCGCGCAAAGTCAGCGTGCCGTTGCACAAAATCACCCAAGTCGTCATTCAAGGCGACAGCACCTTGACGACACCGGCCATGATCGCGCTGATGGAACAAAACACCGATATTTGCTTTTTGAGTTATCATGGCATGTTTCGCGGTCGTCTGGCGCCCGCCGACGGCAAAAACGGTTTGCTGCGCCTCGCCCAACACCGCGCCCACGACGACCCACCGACAGCGCTTGAACTGGCACGCCGCTTCATTCGCGGCAAGCTCCACAATGCAAAAACACTGCTGTTGCGCACCAATCGCAAACGCCAATTAGAGTCTATCGAAGCGGCCGCTCGTAGTTTGGACAATATCATCAAACGAGTTGACGAACTCGAAGGCGAATACATCCCGGCAGAAAATTCCAGCGTGCCACAAGAAGGATCCACATTAGGCACCCTGTTGGGTTTAGAAGGCGCCGCCAGCGCCGCTTATTTCGGCGTCTTTGCCGATTTGTTTCATGACGATTGGGGGTTTCATGGGCGCAAACGCCGCCCGCCGACCGACCCGATCAACGCGCTGCTTTCCTACGGGTACACGCTGCTTTTGAATCATGCGGCATCCGCCTGCCAAATTGTCGGCTTCGACCCCCACATCGGCTTTCTACACAGCACCCAATATGGCAAACCGGCGCTCGCGCTCGACATCATGGAAGAATTCCGCGCTCCCATAGTCGATTCGGTCGTATTAAGTGTCTTGAACAACGGCATACTGCAACATGATGATTTTGACGAAACACTTGGCGCCTATCATCTGCGCGACAAGGGGCGCAAACGCTTCTTACAAAAATTTGAAGAACGCCTGAATGCCGAAATCAAACATCCGGTCTTCGGTTATAAAGCAAGCTATCGCAAATGCCTTGAACTCCAAGTCCGTCTTGTCAGCAAGTGGTTGATGGGCGATATTCCCGTTTATAAACCATTCAGTGTGCGATGAAAACGACGACGCTCACCATCATCACCTACGACATCTCTAACAACAAGCGGCGCACGAAATTGCACAAGCTCTTAAAAGGCTACGGCCAATGGACGCAGTACAGTGTTTTTGAGTGTTTCTTGACGGATAAAGATTGGGTACGCTTGAATCACGAACTCCATGAATTGTGTGACGCCAGCGAAGACAGCGTCCGGATTTATCGACTTTGCGGGAATTGCCGCGAAAATGTCGAGACGATTGGCGGCGCTAAACCACAAGAACCGGAAGTTTTTTTAGTTTAGGGGCTTGCGAGCGGCGAAGCAGTGGTGATTTTCGCCTATGCCGCTCGCAAGATTCACGAGAAATTTCGGGGGAAATGAACCCTTACAGAGGTATTTTAAGCCAGATGATTGACT
>RFIA01000337.1 GCA_003695675.1 Chloroflexota bacterium | reverse complement strand
GAAGTCTCCGGCTACCGGGCAAGACAAGTACCCTGAAGGGCACTGTTTAGGGGCACAAAAACCACCAAGTTGTCTAAAAGTGCCCTCCAACAGCCTGCTGAAGCAGGCTTGGTATTTCGGTAGCCGGATGGCTTTTAGCCTCTGACGGCACACAGCGCTTGAGCCATCATTGAGCCATAGTTAAATACCTACCCTTGCAAAGGGGCTAGGGGTGGGGTCAATTTGCGGTTGAATTCGTTCTATTTTCAGATGAAGTGAACGGGAGGGAATATGCGATTTATCAGCACTATTTTGGTCATCATAATTTCAATGCTTCTTCGAGTGGACGACGCCTTATTCAGCGCCCCAAGTCATCAAACGGATGGAATCACAGACGCAACGGCAATTCTCAATATACAACCGCAGCCGTTGCCGCCGGTCGGCGAGCCGTTCATCGACCCCGTATTTGGCACGACGATTACGCGCCTCACCGATGCGACATCGAACAACACATTCGGCACCCACATCTATTCGCAATTGCAAGCCTTCTCCGCCGACAGTCAATATGTGCTCTTGATTGAAAACGATGAATATACAGTACGTCGTCTGGCAGACTTCAGCCGTGTGCCGCTTGATACCAGGGCGTGGAATGCGCCGCGCCGTCATCCAACGCAGGCCGACACGATTGTCCATTTCGATAGCAATGACGATATGGTTGTTCGCTTGCAATTCACCAACATCGAAAGTGGGACGACCGAAACCGTCTTCACCTTTCCGCCGCAATATCAATTCATTCGCAACAATCAATCCTTCGATGAACTCTCGGAAGATGGCCGGTGGCTCGCCGGGATGCTGACCCGCGACGATGGCGAGTCGGTCATCTTTTCGCTCGACCTCGAAAATCGCGTGCTTGGCGTAGAACTCGCGATTGGTGACTTGTATGCCGACGCTTGTCTGCCCGACCCGCAATGGGGCATCCTTGAACCGGATTGGATTGGCGTTTCGCCGCTCGGCAACACACTCGTCGTGCAATGGGAACGTGATGGTATCGAACGCTGTAGTGGTCTTGAAACCTTCGATCTTCAAAGTGGCGAATTCATCGGGCGTGTTTACGACGGTCATCAACACGGCGATCTCGGCGTGACTGAAGATGGCCGCGAGTTTTTCATGACATTCGAGTTGTCGTCACCGATGGATAACAATCGCCCGGCGATTGGAATGCGCATGTTGCCGGGAGAAGCGACCGTCAGCGAACCGATTTATTTGCTCGTGATAGATTGGGCGGACGATGGGCATATCTCGTGTCGAGGGCCGCACGGGGTTTGCTTGGTGACGCAGGGCGGTTGGCCAGACGATGGATGGACGCCGTTTGAAAAGGAATTGTTCTTGATTTCAACAGATGGCGCGGTGCAGCGTCTCACCCATCATCGGTCGAGCAGTTGTGGTTATTGGGTGCAGCCGCGTGCCAGTATGTCCCACGATGGACGTTATGTCATCTTTGCGTCCGATTGGGCGCTTGAAACCGGCGCAGACGGTTGCAGTGCGTCCGAACTCGGTCAAGGTGAAGCCTACATCATCGACCTGCAAGCCGGACGCTAACGTGATGTCGTCACTGACGTGATACAGTCGGCACATCAACTTGCGTCACTGCCACAGCCGCCACAAAAAATTTTCAGCTATCAAAGCGAGAATGACTGCGTGAGGTAAAATAGTCATTATCATCGGCGAATCAAATAACCTGAGTGATTATATCATCATAGGGGGCCAAGATGCGACATATCGTCACGATTTCGTTTCTATGCGTACTCATTTTGCTTTTCGTTAGCGTTGTCAATGCACAGACGACGAATCTGCTGCAAGACCCCGGCTTTGAAGGCACACAATATACGCTCATCAGCGCCGACCCAACAGCGCCCGCCGTCACCTTTAATGCGCCGGTCGGATGGTGGGGCGGCATCGTGCAAACACCGGGCAGTCCGCCGTGGATTAACGCCCATCCGAGCGCTTTCCCACACAGCGGTTCGATTCGCCATAGTGGGGCGCGGTCGCTGCATATCGCTCGTGGCGGCGCGACATTCACGGCTTATATGTATCAACAAGTGGCGGTTGAGCCGGGTTCGCCATTAGAAGGTGGTGCGTGGGTTTTCATCGACAACAACAGCGCGACGGCCCGCGCCCGCGTCGGCATCGACCCAACCGGCGGAACGGATCCCAACAATCCGGCGATTGTGTGGGCATCAACGCGCAACGGTTTTCAATGGACGCCGATAACCGTCAACACAACAGCACAAACAAATGTCGCGACGCTGTTTCTGTTCGCGACGCAAACTGCCCCTATCGACCCCAACGGCGTCTTTTGGGACAGCGCTTTCCTCAACGGCATTCCCGGCACACAACCCATCACCACGACCGAAGCCGAACCCGCCGCACCCGCACAAAACAATCAACAATTTGTGACGACGAATGTCAGCCTGCGCGTCCGCCGTGACGCGACCATCAACTCGCCGCGCATCGGCGCGATGAATCCCGGCCAATCGTTCCCCTTGATTCGCGACGAAGGCGCGTGGTACGCCATCGACTTCAACGGACGCACGGGTTATGTGTCGTCACAATTCGCGACGCTCACAGGCGGCGATAGCGCGGGTGGCGTCATCGCATCGTTAGATTATACGCTGGCATTCACGGTGCGATTGCGCAGCGCTCCGAGTACGGATGCTGACACCTTGACGCGCATCCCGTTCAATACGACTCTTCGCGCCACAGGCCGCACCGCAGACAGCAATTGGCTGCAAGTGACGTTTAATGGACAGTCGGGCTGGGTCGCGTCGCGTTTTGGCACGCACTCTGCGGATATAGGCGGTCTGCCGGTTGTGGGATAAACGTAAATTGTAGGGGCGCCGCATCGCTCCTACAAAAACGCTCCGTTGGGGCATTACACACAATGCCCGGCAACATTTTCATGTCTTGGTGGAGGTGCAAAGCGGCTCAGACGTCTCCCTTGCAATCATCGGTAAGATGCCCTACGCTTTCAGAACGATCAATTCATGCCATGATTGAGATGCCAATTGACGCACGATTCTGTCGCCGGGTTGCGTATCTGTTGGGTCGATACGATGCGTTATACCCAACCGTTGAGTCGGTCACAAGCCAAGAAGTGGCAACGCCTGACGGATGACCTCGCCGTGGACATATTTGTGACGAGTTTTGCGCCGGGTTTGCGTCCGCGTCGCTTTACTCAACACGCGCACTTCTATCTATATCCTCAACTGCCGGTCGCCATGCTGCGTTATCTGACGGCATATCTTGTCGTGCCGCTCTTGATGTTGTGGCTCATCATGACGAAAGACATCCACGTCATGATTGCACACGACCCATATATCGGATTCGCGGCAGCGGTTGCGAAACAAGCCGCCCGCTTATTCGGCAAACGTGTCGCGCTTGTCGTCGAAACACGTGGCGATTTGCAAGCCGGGTTCTTCATGCAGCGTAAGATTCGTTTGCAAGGGATGTATCGCATCTTGATGAGCCTGACGGCGCGTTATGCCCTCAAACATGCCGATGCGCTGCGGGCGGTGTCGCGCAGTTCTCGCGACGAATTGGCTGCCCTCGCGCCGGATAAACCGATGCGTCAATTCATGAGTTGGACAGATTCAGAAGTATTTTTGAACGCCGTGCCAGAGCAATCCGTCTCACAACGTCGTGATATTGTTTATGCCGGTGTGCTTGTGCCGCGCAAGGGGGTGCATCACTTGTTGGAGGCTTTCGCACAACTCGCGCCCGATGTGCCCGATGCACATTTATGGATTATCGGCAAAGCGAGCAATGCGTCTTATGCGAGGCAGTTGCGCCAACAAACGCAGCGCCTCGCCCTTGAGACACGAGTGACCTTCATCGACCATCTGTCGCAAGCCGAACTCGCAAGTTATATGATGCGGGGGCGGGTTTTCGTGCTGCCGACTTATGCCGAAGGGTTGCCGAAAGTTGTGGTTGAAGCGATGCTGTGCGGCACGCCGGTGATTGCAAGCGCGGTCGATGGCATCCCGGAAATTATCGAGCACGGCAAGACCGGTTATCTCGTCCCGCCGGGTGATGTCGCTGCCTTATTCGATGCGTTGCATGTCGCTTTTAGCGAGGCGTCGATTGATGACATCGGTGCGCGGGCACGCGATGTTGCCAAGACTTATTTCTCCCCAACGGCCTATGTGCGGCAATATGGCGATTTGTTTTTGACCGCATGGCAGCAATTGAACCGCAACGTTGCAAAGTGAGAAAATATGCCACCCAAAATTGTTGTTGTCGGGAGTTTCAATCAAGATTTGAATGTCTATGTGCCCCAACTTCCCGGACGCGGCGAGACGATCCAAGGTGATCGTTTCACCGTCGGCACGGGTGGTAAGGGCGCGAATCAGGCGATTGCGGCGGCGCGTCTCGGTGCTGAGGTGACGTTTGTCGGGCGTGTCGGTGACGACGAATTCGGCGACCTCGCGTTCAAGTTGTTGGCCGAAGACGGCATCAACACCGATTATATCGTGCGAGACCCAATGCTGCGTACCGGTGTCGCGATGATATTCGTCGAAGACAGCGGTGAAAACGCAATCGCAACAGCGCCCGGCGCCAATCTCGCGCTCACACCGGCAGATGTCGAAGCGGCGGCGGCAGCCGTGGCCAAAGCCGACATCTTGTTGACACAATTCGAGTCGCCTTATAACGCCGTGCGTCAAGCGTTACTGTTGGCCGGGGAATATCATATCCCATCTATACTCAATCCCGCACCGATTCGCAGCGATGCCTCCCCGCCGGATATTCCCATGTTGGCAACATATCTAACGCCTAATGAAACTGAGCTAGCTGCTCTCGTGCGCGACCCAGCACGCGCCAAATTTCAAGATAAGGTGGATGCCGTGCTCATCCGCGATGAGCAAACGCTGATTATCACACAGGGCGAAAAAGGCGCGAGTTGGTATCGCAAGGACGGGGTTGGACATATCGAAAGTTTCGTCGTCAAGGCGGTTGATACTGTCGGCGCGGGGGACAGCTTCAACGGCGGTTTGGCCGTCGCCTTGGCAGAAGGCAAAACGCTTGAAGAAGCGCTTCGCTTCGCCAACGCCGCCGGGGCGCTGTGTGTCACACGGCATGGCGCATCGGCAAGTATCCCCTCTCGCGATGAGGTCGAGGCCTTGCTTGCAACGAATTGAATCGCAAAAGATGCACAGAAAAGCGATTCATGCTTCGTCGGGTGATTGATTCTGTTTGCGGATTTCTTGATCTTCTGGATTTTTGGCCGTGCCGGTGTAACCCAATTCGCGCATCCGTTGCATTTCGAGTTGTTCGAGTTCATCGGCGATTTTGCCATAATCCTCAGCTGGGATAGGGTGGTCGATGCCGTCACTATCGCGATAGGTGTACCCGGTGCCGTCACACCAAGCACAATCGCGCACGTCACCTTCATCGTCTTCCCAGCCGTATCCGTCACATGAAATACAACGTACAATTTTCATATCAGCCATGTTCACTAGGTCTCGTCCTCAGTCCTTTTGCTTTCAGCCCTTATGTTATCCCCCGCCTGTGCCACCTTCGGGGATTTCAATCGGGATATACTCTAAGTTGTTCCACCATTCTGGATAGCTCTCGAACGCCTCGCCGAGATAAAAGTCGATGATGCGGCGGGTTATCGGCGCAGCAACTTCGGACCCTTCTCGCGAGTTGAGGACGACGGTTGCGATGGCGATCTCGGGGTCTTCACGCGGCACATAAGCGATGAACCACGCATTCGGTTCGCGGTTGGTTTGCGCGGTGCCTGTCTTGCCGCAAGCATGATAATTCGTATTCTCGAACACGAACCATGCGGTACCTAGTTCGGTGTCGGTCGTAACATCGCACATACCTTGCCGCACAATATTCAAGACATCTTCGCTGACTCCTATCTCGCGGACAACCGTCGGCTCGGCAGAAAATTCAAGCGTCGCGCCATCGAAGCCACCAATTTGTTGCACGATGTAAGGTTGATAAACCGTTCCCCCATTAGCAATCGCTGCTGTTGCCACCGCCATTTGCAACACCGTCACCTGCACATCGCCTTGACCAATGGCATTGTTGATAGCTGCTTCGACACTCGTCGGCGCAGCAAGATTGCCCGGCGCTTCGTCCGGATCGAGACCGGTTTGCACGCCGATACCCATCCTCAGCGCATAATCGACCAATGTGCCCGGCCCCCGTTCACGGAAAAGACGAGCGCCCATCTCATAAAAAAACGGATCGCACGATGAAGTCAATGCTTGCGAAATCGTTACCGGCCCCGTAGCCTCGAGTCCATCAGCAAAACGCCAATCGAAGCGTACCGGCAGTGTATCGCCAAATGCTGAACCATCCCACTCCAACCCACACTCGAATAACTCATCTGGGCCGATAAGGCCTTCGGCGGCGGCGGCAGTCGTCGTCACGATTTTGAAAACCGAACCCGGCGAATATTGATCTTGTATCGCTTTGTTGAGCAATGGCTGATTCGGATTGGTATTCAAGTCGTTGATGCGCGTGCCAACGTCCAAAGGTGTACAGCAAATTGTTTCAGGATTGAAGATGTTGGGGTCGAAGGTTGGGTAACTCGCCATCGCCAACACGGCGCCAGTTTTGACATCCAACACGACGATCCCAGCACCCGGCGAACGCTCCCCCCAATTGCCCTCGGCGAAATTATACGCATCGGCCAAGGCCTGCGCGGTCGCGAATTGCAGGTCGCGGTCAATCGTCAGTTGAAGTGGACTCGATGGGCTGCCCGCAGCACCAGCCAATTCGCGGATGACTGTGCCGCCCGGTTCGACGATGCGCAGCAAACGCTCGGCACGGCCACTCAAGACTTCATCGAATTCATTCTCGATGCCCGTCAAGCCCACAAGGTCGCCCTGTCGATAACCGCGACTCAACCACAAATCGAGTTGACTCGCCGGGATTTGCCCGACATAACCGGTGATGTGCGCTGCCGCACCGTGTCCATAATAGCGGCGAATTTGCTGTTCTAGCCGGCTGCGAACACCACAAATCGCATCGAGTTCGCCGCCGCGCAGCGCATCGATTTCCGGGTCAATCTCGCCAACATAGAAGACGGACTCCGGATTGAATTGCAAAAACAATCGCTGTAACGAAAGCCGTCTCGTTTGCAAAACATCGGCCAACAAATCGAGACAGTCATCGACATTCGGCATATCTTGCTGTGCAACCAACAAAGCAATCGTGGTGCCGCCCTCTTCGACGAGGACATCACCGTCGCGGTCATAAATATTACCGCGAGATGGACGCCGCGAATCGACAATCACACGACCATTTGCCGGTAGATTGTTGATGATGTCGAAGTTCGACCATGCGACACGCCAGCTGCCCGCTTCATTGACGAAGCGCATGATACGGTCTTCGTCGCTAATGGTGCCGAAGACCGACGATGTAAACGTCACATCGTAGGTGACGGCGGCGCTTGTGCCCTGCAGTGCCACATCATGAATGGTGTAATCAATCGCATCGATGACAATGCTGCTGTCGGCATCTTGATACCGAGTGCGGAACACAGCGTCACCATAAAGGCTCTGACTCTGCTGACTGACCATTGTATACATCAGGTCATAATTTTCGGCGTTCCATGCGTCGAGGAACGCGGTGGCAACCTCACGAACAGCGTCGGCTTGTGCGAATATAGACGCTGTGGCCGGGTCAATGTTGCTGCTTGGCAGCATGACAGCGGCAAGAATAATGACGACGAGACCAAACCCACGAAACGATTTGTGCATACGATACTTATTGCTCCATTATCCATCAATTGCAACACAACTATAATCATCTCCTAGTACAGCGTCCAGAGGTGTTTAGATGTCTTCAGTCAATTCGCCGTCTTCACCGACGATGACGAAACGGCCATCGTGTTTGGGTTTCTCGTCCATGTCATCGAATAATTCATCGTGCTTGCGTTTGCGCTTATAGTGTTCAGCATTCAACCGACGCATGAAGAACACATTGCCAAACATACTGAAGGCGATGAGGACGAACATCAACGGCAAATTGAAATGCCCACCCCAAAAGACAAAGCCCAGTCCAATCAACCATATCGGGCCTTGAAGATGCTGCCAACGAAACTCACCGCCGACGCTGCGTGCCAAACCACTCGCACCGATGACGAACATGATTCCCGGCCACCACATTCCAGTAGTAAACAAGATAGCCAGCCCGACGAAAAATACCGCACCAGACAGCGATGCTGCGTAATCTCTTTGCATTTTCGTATCCTTGTTATATTTGTGTTCTTATCGTTATACGCACAATCTTGATGGTGCGTTGTGATGGCTATCATGACTTAGGGCACAACTCAACGTTCTTCAATGAAACTTCGCGACAACCTGTGTCATAATACTTATTATCACGGATTCAAGAGAGTTTAACGATGACAACAATCACACAGCAGGCACTTGAGCACTTGAGCACGACGCTCATGACTGCACAAACAAAACATGACATCGCCCGGGCTATCTTAACATGGTTCGACCAATTTGCTGATGTCGATCAAGTTGTGGTCGGATTGATTGATTCTACACTGCCAGAATCGGACGATTTATTTCTGTTAGCGTCGGGCACGCCATTGGCAGAAATCGAAGATTGGTTGCGGGCGTCGCGTACATGGCGCCAATGGACGGCGCCATGGCACATGGATGCCGAACATCAACTCGACAACCTACCCATCACAACCCCCGCCTTGCTGATTCCGTTGCATTATGAAAATCAGAATTACGGCGTCTTGTGGTTGAATGACCCCGATGAAACGCTTGAAGCACAATTGCCCGATGTGGTTGACCTTGTAGTCAGGCGCTTACTTCGGTTCGGTTCGCAAACAAGCGATGAACCTAGCACGGGGTTGATTTCACGCGCTTTAAGCCCCACCGAATCGTTGGCAAAATTTGCGCGTGTGCTCTCCGAAGCGGGCAGCATATTCACACTCGCTGAGCAAACAACGGCCTTACTCGTCGATTTGATGAAATTTGATGAAGCGCGAGTTTTTCTCCTCGATGCCGATTACACATCATTGGATTGTCTCGCTGCTTATGGCAAGTCCGGCCCTATCGATTGGTCTACAATCGAAATACACTTCGCCCTCACACAATCCCCCTCGATTGCACGAGTCGTACAAGAAAATCGACCGCTCGTTTTGCAGCAGGTGGCAACCGGTTACGACGCCAAACTCACACGAAATGGCCTCACCGCCGGGATATTGCCGTTGCAGGCCGCAGGCATTGTCATCGGCGTTCTCGTTGTCCAAAGCATTCAACAACAAATGTTGAGCGATGAAATGCTGGAATGGTTGCAGGTTGTCTCCGCGATGTTGGCACAATCGTTACAACATGCACGCACCGCCGATGACTTATATCGACATTCACAAGCGATGGTTGTCATCAACGAAATCGGTGTACTGCTCACCCATCACCCATCGACTGAGTCCTTATGGCGTGCGCTGGAAGAACATTTGACATTTCTCTTCGATGGGTCTTCCGTTTTTCTGGCTTTGCACGATGCTGAACGAGAACACATCACATTTCCAATTGTTGTTGAACATGGTATATCAATCGATGTGGAAGCGATACCGGTCACTGGATTGAGCGGCGCCGTCATCACGCATGGTATGCCACTCCACTTTCAAGACTTGCCGAACGAGGCGGAGCGTTTGCAATCGTTGCAAATTCAATTGTATGATGGCGAGCCGGGTTGGGCGGATATGCGGTCGTGGTTGGGTGTTGCATTACGCAACCGTAATAATCAGGTTATGGGGCTTATCAGCATCCAAAGCATTGAAGCGAAAGCCTATGATGATTATGAACTCTCGTTACTTTCGACTATCGCGGCTCATGTGTCACTTGTGCTCGACAACGCTGCATTGATCGAGGCCGAGCAAGAACGGCGGCAGCTTTCGACAACACTCGTTGAAATCAGCCAAGCTGTAAGCGCAACACTCGACTATAACGAGGTGCTTGAGCGTGTACTCGAACAACTGATGCACATCGTTGATTATGATAATGCCACATTGATTCTGCCGGTCAGCGATGATTCAGAGCATCATCGTATGTTTGTCGCGGCGGTGCAGGGGCCATACCCCACGCTCAACAACATGGAATTGGAATTTCACGAGAACAACCCGATTATGCAAGTTTATCTGTCACGACAACCGCTCGTGTTGGGCGATGTTCGCCAACATGCCGGTTGGCAGGCGCATATCGACCCATCGGTTGCGTCGCAAACCCGTTCGTGGATTGGTGTGCCCATGGTGATTCAAAACCGTGTCATCGGGTTGATTACGATTGACAAATTCACCCCCAATCATTATACCGAACGTGACGCAAGCAACGCCTTTATGCTGGCGCGGCAAGCTGCGATTGCCGTCGAAAATGCGCGTCTTCATGCCGAGTCGGAGCAACACGTCGCTATGTTGGAAGAACGCACACGACACCTGACGACCATTTATGATCTCGCCTCGGCCCTCAGTTATACATTGGACACCGACGTTGTCCTCGACACAGCCGCCCGCACTATCGTCGACTCAGCATTTGTTGACCATTGCGCGATAATATTGATCGATGAACAACTCGGCGATGCCTACATTGCTACCGAATATCCTTTTGAAGAGAATATTGATCTCCGCTTCAATGTGAAAGACAGCCCCGTACTCAGTCAATTGATGCAGAGCATGACGGTTTTGTCGCTTGCAGATATTCATAGCCCGACAGCGCTCAACGACCCCGAGATTCAAGCCGTTCTGCAAAGCATCGGCGTCGTTTCGACGATGTTGGTGCCGCTTATCGCTCGTGACCGTGTGGTCGGGTTTATCAATCTCAATCGCAAACGCCGCCCACAACCCTTCACAGCCAACGAGCGCGAAACCGGTATGGCCATCGCCCGGCAGGTGGCGCTTGCAGCTAGCAACGCCGACCTCTATCGTCAGGCTGTCGAAGCCAGCAAACTCAAAAGCGAATTTCTCGCCAATATGAGCCATGAATTGCGCACACCATTGAACGCCATCATTGGTTATACCGATATGTTGTTGGAAGAAGGTTATGGCACACTCAATGAAAAGCAGCGCGACCGCATGAGGCGAGTCCTCGCGGGTGGCAAACATCTGATGGAATTAATCAACGGAGTTTTTGACCTCGCTCGTATTGAAGCCGGGCAACTCACCCTTGAGATCACAACCGCGCAACTCGACACCATTATCGAAAATGCTGTCGATACGATTCGCCACGAAGCCACAGCCAAATCGCTCCCCATTGTGATTCAAGTTGCGGATAATTTACCAACATTAAAAGTTGATGTACAACGTCTACAACAAGTCTTGAATGCCCTACTGAACAATGCGATTAAATTCACAAAAGAAGGCCAAATCACGGTTGATGCCAGTCTCGTCACCATCATTGGCGGGCACATTGAATCAGCGCCGCGCGACTCGTCGCTCTATGCCCACGTCCCCGATGGCGAATGGATCCAAATCGCCGTGACCGATACCGGTATTGGCATCAGCGAAGAAGGGCGCGACATTATTTTTGAGGCTTTTCGGCAAATTGATGGTTCGAGTGTGCGACAATTTGAAGGCAGTGGACTCGGCCTCGCCATCAGCCAGCGTCTCATCACAATGCACGGCGGGTACATTCTGGTTGAAAGTGTGCTGGGCGAAGGCAGCACCTTCATCGTGTTGTTGCCGCACTTTGTCCCATCGCAGGGGGTGCCATCAGTCAAAACACTTGAAGACGGGCGTCCCGTCGTTCTCGTGATTGACAACGATCTCGGTGCGCTCAAATTGTTGAAGAACTATCTACCTGAGGAGACATATCATGTCGTCGGTGTGACCGATCCCTTGCAAGGCATGGAACTGGCGCGTCGTTTGCATCCCTCTGTCATCATTGCCGACGTTCTCATGCAGCAAGCCAATGGTTGGGAAGTGCTGCGCACCCTCAAAGCAGATGCACGAACCAACGATATTCCGGTTGTTGTACTTTCCGGCCATGAAGATAAGGACACCGGCTTTTATCTCGGCGCGACGGATTATCTGACGAAACCCATTCATCGGGATACATTGTTGCTCACGCTTGACCGCATCGTTCAAATCGACCCCACCGCCCCCATTTTAATCGTTGACGATTCATCAGCTGATCGTTTCTTGATGCAATCGTTACTCACACATGCCGACTATCCCGTCGCCGTCGTTGATAGCGGCGAGGCAGCGCTTGAATGGCTCAAGCATGAACAGGCATCGTTGATATTGCTTGATTTGATGATGCCAAATATGACCGGTTTCGATGTTTTGAATGCTTTGCAAGCCGACCCGAAACTCCAATCGATTCCGGTGATTGTTGTAACAGCGAAATCTTTGGATGAAGATGAACGTACCAAATTACAACAATCGATTGTGCAGCTGGTAGAAAAAACACGCATGGGCGGGAATCAACTCGTCGAACAGGTACGCATAGTGCTCAATCAACAGCATCATCATGCCCATGGTGATGAACACCGTTTTTGATTGTTGTCATAGAAGGTGTGAAAAAACATGACACCCTCTGGAGGCCGTCACAGAGGGTATCACCAAAAGGGGCACTTTTTTTGAGGCGTTCAGCCAAACAGTGGTGGCATCCGTTTGCTGAACTATGCCTCTATTATCTGCATAATCCGCCTTCTTTCATACTGCAAAATGTCATGGCCTTTAGGGGTCGATTGTCACTATTACTGACCGGTGACCCGTCGAATATCGCCATCCTCACTCAACGATTATGCCCATTATGCTTGACACGTCACCGATTTGATGTTACACTGCGACTGTAATTACCCGATTTAGTGGGTAAAGTGAATAAAGGGTAGCTATGGTTGATTACGATTTCATCCGAATGCCGGAAGCCGTTTCGGCAAAAGTCGTTGCCGACCCAGTGTACAGTGCCTTGAGCACATTATATATGCTCGAAAATAGCGACATGCACAACACGCTTGACGAGTGGGTGTCGCAAACTGCCAAGTCGATGTCGGCAGAACACCGTCGCGATAATCGATTTTTTGAGATTTTGCCCTTCACCTACGAGATGGATGGAGAGTGGGAGAGTTTCCCAGCTTTTATCGACGAGATTGAACGCGAAGATGCCAGCGTGTTGCGCGACCGTGCCTTGCATTCCATTGTCAATATCCCCAAAGCAAAATTGGAAATGTGTCATATTGAGGATGTCCCAACGGCGGAGGAAATACTCAATAAGCGCGAAGCCTTTTTCAATCTTAATCAATCCCTGACGGCGCTTTCTGGCAAGGTATTCGATGAAGACATCTTTGCTGAAGCGCACCAATTGTTGAATGACCCACCGCGCATGAAAGCTAAAATGGTCGCGCATCTGCGTTATATGTGGAACACATATCTCGCCGACGAATGGGCACGCAAATTACCAGCGATTCAGGCGACCGTCGATGCTTTTTCTGAAGCCGACCTCAGTGGCTTGACGATATATGAAGTCATTCAACGTGTGACCGGGCGCGACTTGCGTAATCATTGGGATGATGTTTTTACACGGGCGACCAGCATCGTCTTCATTCCCGGAATGCACATTCGACCGTATATCATGTTGTTCGGTCTCGGCGACCCGATTCGCATGGTTTTCGGTGTGCAAACGCCGGAAGAAACCAAGAAGCTGGCAACACCCTCGCTGAGTGTGTCCGAAATGCTCGTGCGTATGAATGCCCTAGCCGACGACACACGCCTGCGCATCTTGCAGCTGCTCGTCGAAGAAACCGAATTGTGTGCGCAAGACATCATGACGCGCCTCGAACTCAGTCAATCGGCGACATCGCGCCACCTGCGAATGTTGACCGCCGCCGGATATTTGACCGAACGCCGTCGCGAAGTTGCCAAATGTTATATGCTCAACGAAGAGCGGATTGAGGACACGCTCGACGCCTTGCGACACTTCTTACTCGGGCGTGGTTGACCCTCCTCGTCCGTTACTCAAATAAATTTATTGCCGATATTCGCATCATTTAACGCCTGCGTCGTGCAAGCGTCTGCTACTGCATTGCCCTGCGTCGGCGAAATCAGAATCTGATTCCTGAGTATAGGGAGGTATCAAAACCCGCCATGTGGAGTCATCAGTATGACAATCTTAGCATTGTACGTGAATATCATCGCGACCGTCTGCGCGAGGCCGAGCAATACCGGCTTGGCAGCCACGCAGCGAAAACACATCGTACCCATCGCCATGTTATCAATCTCATCTTGGCATTCATCGGACGATGGATGGTACGGATTGGCACACGATTGCAATATCGCGATGAACTACACCCGCTGAGTGTGTCGCCGAAGCTCGAACACCATCCTTCAAATGGCGGGGTGTAACCTGTGGCGCATCATCGGCACTCAGGACGACTGTCGTCGTGGATGTGTATGTTTTCCTAGCGATTCGCAATGCGGAAGATATTCTGCCTAGCCATGAAATGGCTACCAGATGCTTGTGCGATTGCGCAGATCAACGCGCAGTTGACGATGTTAATTGTGTGACAGCGTGGACGAGGCGGTCTAACGAAATCGGGATTGACATGAAAGCGTTCGCCCCCGCCCCCATCGCTTGGTGCATTTGAAAATCCCCGACTCCGCTCGACACAACAACTATCGGTATTGATGCCATTTCATCGTGGCGGCGTACATAACGCAAGAAATCTTCGGCCTTCATATCGCCGAGCATCGCTTCGACAACAATCACATCCGGGCGTTTGTCGTCGAGATATTGAATGGCATCGCCGGAAGTTGCGGCATGATAGGTTTTGTATCCAGCATATCGCAGGGCAGAGGCGAAGACATTCGCCATATTCTCGCTGTCTTCAAGCAGTAATACCTTACGCCCCATCGAAATGACCGGGGTTTCGTCTAGCGGGAGGTTGCGGGTGCGTTCATCTGATGTAGGGATGACGGCGAACACAACCTGAATCTCAAGCCGACCGAGCGTCACTTTATCGCCATCGCGCAGCCAATAGTCTTGGCCAGACTGCAAGCGATGCCCATTAAGATGGGTGCCGTTCGTACTGTTCAAGTCACGCAACATCAGATGCTCACCATCTGCTTTGATAACCGCGTGCTCACGCGAGACCCCCAACACACGTCCACCAAAATCTGTAAAATCAATATTGGGACGTACTTTGTGTCTATCATCACGCCGCCCCAACACCATTCGGTCGGTAACACGCACCTCAATGGTGTTCGCAGTGCCAACGATGCGAAAGAGGATCACCCATGGCAAAATATGGTCAAGCGGCCCAGTGACACGACGCGGTTCGGGAAGCGAAACGGAAACATCGCCCAAGTAATCTGTTGTCACTTTCGGCTGCGTATCTTCTTTATTCATGAAACATCCAATCTGCTCACTGCATTGTGATGTTGGGCGTTATGTGACATCACAAATTATAACACAAAGTAAACAATCGCTTTTCATTTTAAGCTAATCTCATTCTACGCGAAAATGGGCAGATGGTCACATAAAGGATTCTGAAGAGATTCTGAAAATGATTTTGTGGCTTCAACGAGCAAACATTCGATAATACGCGATTTGTGGGGGCGGGATGGCATTCTGCCCTGTCATTTTGAGCACGTATTGAGGCACTCAGACAAAATTGAAGTCGCAAACAGACTTATTTCACGCGCCTGTCGTACCAACCGGGCACGCCGAGTACCGCCGCGATATATCCGCCGACAGCCTGTAGGTCGGTATAAAATCCGCTGAGGCTTAGGTCTTGAATCTCGTCTTTTCGAGGGCGTCTATGAACCTTCAAATCAACATCGGTGGGTTTGCCTTTGGGTTGGCTTTCGAGCAATAGGGGATAAAATTCGTCGCCGGAAACATGCGCAAGCTGTAGATTAAGTTCACCATGTTGCACAACAGCTTTGCGATTGACAACTTGTGTGACGTAAACCGATTCGATGTCGGTGCGGGTCGCTCGCCATTTTTCACTTTTGCCACGCATGACGCGCACAGTGCCAGACGCGCCATCGATAATGATGCGATTGGGCCGGGTGATGAGTTCATACAAATTATAGAAGGCAAGACCGATGACAATCACCGCAGTGGCGATACCAAGAAACGGCAAAAACGACGGATTCGGGTCAGCAATATCGCTCAGAAATGTAGCCGCAACAAGAACCACATAGACAACAGCCCATAGACTATACCATGCGATTCGGAGCAATTTATTGCGTGCCCATTTCCCCGAACGCACGAGTTCGAGTTGCGTGCTGCCATCACCTTGCAGTGTCCACATCTCCATTTTCACAGGCAGTGCAGGTAGGGGTCTTGTTTCTGCGACAGGTACTCTGCCAGTATAATACGATGATTGCTCCGTGTAGGTTCCAATGTCGTTTGTTTCGGGATATGTCGGCTGCTGTGTGTATGCCCCGGCGTCCGTCGTCTCAGGATATGCGGGCTGCTGTGTGTATGCCCCGGCGTCCGTCGTCTCAGGATATGCGGGCTGCTGTGTATATGACTCGGCATCCGTCGTCTCAGGATATGCGGGCTGCTGTGTGTATACCCCGGCGTCCGTCGTCTCAGGATATGCGGGCTGCTGCGTGTATGCCCCGGCGTCTGTCGTTTCGGAATAATCGCCGTAAGACGGTTGTTGTTGTGACGGCGGCGCATATTGTGATGTGCTCGCCGGTTGCGCTGGTTGAGGCGCGTCATAATAACTAGGCGATGTCGTCGTTGGCTGATAATCCGCCGGACGTGAATAATCTGTTTGTCGTGGTTGTGGTGATGCCACAGGCGGCGTTGTGGTTGCCGCGCCGCCAACATTTTCGGGTGGGACAACATTGAACCTACACGAAAGATTCGTCGCGAGGGACTGACCAGCCTGCTCTGCGAGGTCGCGATAAACATCACCATTTTTGTCCGGCCATGCCGCCAATTCACACCAGCGGCTCCCTCGTTGTTGAGCAAGGCTCGCTTCAAAAACGAGACCAAGATGCCACGAGGCATCTTTTTTTGACCAACCAAGCATCACCCGTTGAATTTGGTCGGGGTACAACACGCCGCTTTCGGGCAATTTGCGTCGAGTGGCGAAAACAGGCACATAACGAATTGCATGACCCGCAACAGCTTCTAGTAATACTTCTTGTCGTGTGGCATTCGCAATTAATAAACGCCAGCGAGAAGCCTGTATATCAATCGTCAAGTTGCCAGCAGCAGAAATCTGTGTCATAAGCGTCCAAGATGATCTATAAATCAAGAAAACAATGATCGTAGTTTATCGCGTTGACTGGCTTGTGAACAGCGTCAAATTGCGTGGCGATGATAATGTCAATCGCAAAGGACATGAATGAAAATCGCTAACGAGTCGGACGCAATGGCAAAAAAGAAGATGATTGTAAAACTGAAAAAAGTGTAAATAAAAAGTTGATTT
>RFIA01000336.1 GCA_003695675.1 Chloroflexota bacterium | reverse complement strand
GCTTGGGACTCGCTTTCAGTATAGTGTCTCTAGCTGTTATTATGTTTTCTTATCCTCAATCTGCCTCTGCTCAAACTAAGGGGGGCTGTCCAGATTTTGCACGCGACATTCGTTATGGTGATGTTGTGACTGGTGAGATCAATGATACATTATTTGCTGAAGTATACTGTTTTTCTGGCGAGGTCGGGGATGAAATCGTCATCGATATGGTAGCAACCAGTGGCAATTTAGATCCTTTGTTATTTTTAAGTGATACCAACACCGAGTCGCCCGAACGGTTTGCTTCAAATGATGATATAAGTGATGAGGATCGCAATTCGCAAATCGTTTTCACCTTACCCGTTTCGGGAAATTTTATTATTTTTGCTACTCGATTCAATGCTGAAGATGGTGCAACATCAGGCGCTTTTGAATTGGCCTTGGCGCGGACAAATGAACCAGTGAGTACAGGTTGTCCATCAGATCTCGAGCCGATTGCTTCTGGGGATTTAAGAACCAGCAACATTAGTGACGCGACTCCCTTCAGATTATATTGTTTTGTGGGGCTTGAAGGTGATGAAGTGACAATTGACGCTATGGCGCGGAGTGGCGATCTTGACCCTCTACTCTTACTTTCTGACGTCGATATAGAAGAATTTTTTGCTGATAATGATGATGCGAGTCGGGGAACTCGTGATGCACAAATTATTTTCACCCTACCCACGGATGGGCCTTATGTGATTGCAGTAACACGGTTCAATGGCTCCGATGGTGTGACTTCGGGAACATTTGACTTGACGTTGAATGTTGTAAGGGCGTGTGATCCCCAACTGGTTCGTGGTGAGTGGATTCTCCTTTCAGATACGGACGATTTTGTGCTCGATTTTGAATGTGATGATGTTGTCAATATTCAGTTTAACAAAGATCAGTCTACGACAACTTACAGTTTCACAGGAGATGTCATCGAGATTCAACTGAGCGATGGGACGATCACTTTTACTGAGGTCGTTATTGTGGAAGATATTATGGGGGGGAATGTTGACGGAACTGCGTTGTTGTTTGTTAATTCTGAATCGGGCATTGATGACATCACACCATCTGCGACAGCAACACCGGGTAAGCAGTAGATCATCTGTATAGCTTGTATAGCTTGTGATTAAGAAGCGATTGAAATTGAGCTTGACAACCTTGTGATTTCGCGTTATAGTTCCGCGCATAATCGCATACTTCCGACGTTGAACCGGAAGAGTACACCTCAAAACGGTATGCAGAGAGCCATCGGTTGCTGTGAAGATGGTATATACGCTGAGGTGGAATGGGCCGGGGAGTCGTGTGGGCGAACGGAAATTGTCTGAGTAGCCCATACCGGAGGGCGCACCGTTATCAAAGCGCAGAGTATGTATCGTGAGATTCGTACTCAATGAGTTGCATCGGTTTGTGTTGTCACAAATTGGTGAAACAAGGTGGCACCGCGTAAGGTTTATTAACCTCTCGTCCTTGATTATAGGCGAGGGGTTTTTTGTTTTCAGGAGTGCATACATCATGGTTTACTCACCGAGATTGTTGGACACGCGGGTGGAGGCGACGCCGGGTCGCGATGAAGTCTTGCGGTTGTTTGAACGTGGCGACCTCGTGCCGGTTTATCGAACATTACTCGCAGACCTTGAGACACCGGTCTCGGTGTATCTCAAATTGATGAACGCAGGCAATGTGTCGTTCTTACTCGAAAGTGTCGAGGGTGGGGAGCAGGTCGGGCGTTATTCGTTTCTTGGCGTTAATCCGAAAGGGGTCATCACCGTGCGCGGTGGCGAAATCACCCGAACGTTACACGGCGAAACGACGACGCATCGCCTTGCACAAGGGCAAGACCCGCTACACGCGATTAAACAGGAATTTGCGCGGGTCAGGCCGGTACAACTTACGGGATTGCCACGCTTCGTCGGTGGGGCGGTCGGTTTTCTGTCGTATGATGTCGTGCGCTATTTCGAGTGCCTGCCGGACACAGCGACGGATGATCTCGAATTGCCGGACGCGGCTTTCATGCTGCCGGACACACTCGTGATATTCGACCATGCGAAACACCAATTGATTGTTCTTGCCAATGCGCATAATACCGGCGACCCGGACGCGGCCTATGATGATGCGCTTGAGCGCATCGATAATCTGATTGATGCGCTCAAACAACCTTTGGTGCTTGCTGAGGATGTCGTTGTGCCCCTTGATGATGCGTTGCGGTCGAATATGACTCGTGAACGTCATCGCGAAATTGTTGAAGCGGCGAAAGAATATATCGCAGCGGGCGATGCGTTTCAGATTGTTTTGTCGCAGCGTTTCAGTCGGCGGACAACAGCCGCGCCTTTCACTATTTATCGTGCATTGCGGGCGCTCAATCCATCGCCCTATATGTTTTTCCTGCGATTTAGCAACGATTTCAGTTTGATAGGCGCATCGCCTGAGATGATGGTGCGGCTAGAGGATGGCATTGCGACGGTGCGCCCGATTGCGGGAACGCGCAAACGTGGCGCCACAGATGAAGAGGACAAACGTTTTGCCGAAGAATTATTGGCCGACCCGAAAGAGCGTGCCGAACACGTCATGCTTGTCGACTTGGGGCGTAATGACTTGGGTCGTGTTTGTGATTATGGCACGGTGAACGTGACCGATATGATGTATATTGAGCGTTTCTCGCATGTCATGCACATTGTTAGTCAGGTTGAGGGGCGTCTGCGTGAGGGGATGGACGCCTTTGAATTGTTGCGGGCGACCTTCCCCGCGGGGACGTTGAGTGGTGCGCCGAAAGTGCGAGCGATGGAAATTATCGAAGAACTTGAGGGGACACGACGCGGGACGTATGGTGGTGCTGTTGGTTACTTCAGTTTCGATGGTTCAATGGATATGTGCATTACGATACGTGCTCTGGTGATGCGTGGCGATACCGTTTATATTCAATCTGGCGGCGGAATTGTTGCAGACAGCGACCCGGCGCTCGAATACGAAGAGACGATTAATAAGGCGAAGGCGGTTGCAGTCGCGATTCGCCATGCCGAAGAAGGATTGATATAGGGAGTTTGATGGCTGTTAAACGTGTGATTTTTATTCGCTCTGGTGAAACTGATTGGAATGCTTCGGGTCAATTTACGGGTTGGTTGGCTGCACCGTTGAACGAGCATGGACGGCAGCAAGCACAACGCTTAGCAAATTTCATTCGCAATATTGGATTGAGCGCTTTGTATACGAGTGACCTGCGCCGTGCGCTTGAAGTTGCTGAGTTGTTGGGCGAGCGATTGGGTTTTGAGCCGATTGTTGACGGGCGTCTGCGAGAGCGCAACATTGGTCATTGGCAAGGGATGACCCGTGAGCAAATTCGTGCTTGGTTTCCCGATGAGTATGCCGCATTGGAAGCCGATCCAAAAGGATTTCGTGTGCCGGGTGGCGAGTCGCAACAAGAAGTTTGTGAGCGGATGTTGCAAGCATTTCATGACATTGTTGCCCGTGAGGATGGGGAAACAATTGGTATCGTGACGCACACAACTGCGTTACATGCGCTACTCGAAGCTTTGATACCGTCGTATGTGGTTGGCGATGCGAAATTTGGCAATACCTCGGTGACGACAATTGCTCGTCAAAATGGCGAATGGAAACTTGTCGCGGCTAATGATTTGACTCACCTCGAAGGTTTAGAGTCGCGGTCAGCAAAGGAGATTACACCGTGATTCTTGTCATCGATAACTACGATAGCTTTACTTACAACCTTGTCCAGCAAATGGGTGCGCTTGGCGCGGCGTTGCAGGTTGTCCGTAATGATGAAATTACCTTGGATGGCGTAAAGGCGCTGCAACCGACGCAAATCGTGATTTCGCCGGGCCCGGGTACGCCGGATGATGGCGGTGTCTCGTTGGATGTGATCCGTGAGATGGGCGTGTCAACGCCAATACTAGGCGTCTGTTTGGGACATCAGTGTATCGGGCAGGCTTATGGCGGCGTGGTTACCCGTGCTGGTCGTTTGATGCACGGTAAGACGAGTTTGGTCTATCATGACGGGGACCCATTGTTTGCCGATATTCCGAATCCGTTTGAAGCCACGCGCTATCACAGTTTGATTATTGAGCGGGAGACGCTGCCCGATGTACTTGAAGTCACTGCCTATACTGAGCATAACGAACTGATGGGGGTGCGTCATAAAGAATATCCGGTTATGGGGGTGCAATTTCATCCGGAGAGTATTCTGACGGTGCATGGGCCGCGTCTGTTGCAAAATTTTCTTGCAATGAATGAAGCCGTTATTTCTGTTTCGCAAAGGTGAAAAAATGAGTATGACTATTCAACGTGCAATAGATATTTTAGGGCGCTTTGGGCATCTTCAAGTTGAGGAAGCTGAGGATGTCATGAATCAAATCATGAATGGCGATGCGAGCGAGGCGCAAATTGGTGCCTATTTGATGGCGTTGCGCATGAAAGGCGAGACGCAGAGCGAAATTACAGGGAGTGCTCGTGCAATGCGGGCGAATGCCCATCATGTGCCGACGCATGCCAATGGTGATTTGCTCGATACCGCAGGTACCGGCGGCGACCGGTCGGGGACATTCAACATTAGCACGACGACGGCTTTTGTCGCGGCGGGGGCAGGGGTACGCGTTGCAAAGCATGGCAATCGTGCTGCCAGTAGCAAATGTGGCAGTGCCGATGTGCTCGGCGAACTCGGCGTGAATCTCGATTTGACTCCAGAGCAGGTTGGGCAATGTGTGGATGAAATCGGGATTGGGTTTCTGTTTGCGGTCAAATTACATCCGGCGATGAAGTATGCAATTGGGCCGCGTCGCCAAATGGGTATCCGCACGATCTTCAATATTCTTGGCCCGCTCACCAATCCGGCAGGAGCACAGCGTCAATTGATGGGGGTCTTCGCGGGCGACTTGACGGTTATGCTCGCGAATGTGCTTAACGATCTCGGCACGAAGTCTGCGATGGTCGTGCATGGGTATGGCGGCCTCGATGAATTGACGACGACTGGCCCCAATCGTGTTAGCGAATTGCGCGACGGTGAAGTCAAATCGTATGATCTCAATCCCGAAGATTTTGGCTTTCGCGGGGCGAATATCAAAGAATTGCTTGGTGATGATGCGCCGACAAATGCGCGGATTATGCGCGGTATTTTGAGTAGCGAGATTAAAGATGCCAAACGCGATGTTGTCCTGCTCAATAGCGGTGCTGCATTGGTCGCGGCAGGTCTCGCAGACGATATTGCCGATGGTATCAAGTTGGCGGCAGATGTGATTGACAGTGGCAAAGCGGTCGAGAAACTTGATGCGCTGATTGCCTATAGTCAGGAGATTGCGCAGTGAGGACTTCGTTCGTCAAAACGGACACCGTGCTAGATAAGATTCTGGCACATAAAGTCGATGAAGTTGTGCAGGCGAAAGCAACAATTTCGCAATCTGTGCTCGAATCTGCCATAGGCGACACATCTCTGCCGCGTGACTTCATCGCCGCATTGCGTCGTGATACAGTTGCGCTGATCGCCGAAGTCAAACATGCCTCGCCAAGTAAAGGCGTTTTGATAAAAGATTTCGACCCGGTTGCGCTTGGCACGACCTATGCCGCGAGTGGGGCTGCGGCAATCTCGGTGTTGACGGATGAACGTTTCTTTCAAGGACATCTTGATTTTCTGGCAAATGTTCGCCAGGCGGTTGATGTGCCCGTGCTGCGTAAAGAGTTTATCATTGACCCATATCAAGTTTATGAGGGACGCGCCGCCGGTGCTGATGCGATTTTGCTGATTGTGGCCGCATTGACCGATACACAATTGCATGATCTATATGCCATCATAAATGAACTCGGCATGGCAGCATTGGTCGAGGTTCACAATGAAGCGGAAATGGAACGCGCCTTGAAATTGGAGGCGAAACTCATCGGCATCAATAATCGTGACTTGAAGACCTTCGATGTCGATATTGAGATCACAAGGCAGTTGGCGAAGCTCGCCCCCGATGATGTCACGCTTGTCGCCGAGAGCGGCCTGCTCAATGCCGACGCTGTCCGGCAGATGGGAGAAGTTGGCGCACACGCGGTGCTCGTCGGCGAAGGGTTGGTCAAGGCGGATGATGTCGCCGCGCAAGTGCGTGTTTTCAGCAGCCAACCGCGGGCAATATGAGGACGTATTGAGGCAGATGCGCTATTATTGATGGTCAATTCAGTGTCAATGATGGCGAGGTGAACAATGGTTCGTGTGAAAATTTGTGGTGTGACGAATTATGAAGATGCGTTGATTGCTGCTGAGGCTGGGGCGGATATGCTGGGTTTGAATTTCTATAAACCGAGTCCGCGCTATATCCCGCCCGATGAGGCGGCCACACTATGCGATCATTTGCGCGATGAATTGGGCAATGAATGTCCGGTTTTAGTCGGTGTGTTCGTCAATGAAGTCGTTGGTGTCGTCTCTGCGATTATGGATCAAGTTGGGCTTGACTTCGCACAATTAAGTGGCGATGAATCCGATGAGATGGCGGCTGAACTGCGCGGTGTCGCTTTCAAGAGTATTCGCCCGCGCAACAAAGATGAGGCGTTAGATGACACCCGCTATTATATGCCGCATTTCCCCGAAGATGAGCGCGTACCATCTTTGTTGCTGGATGCTTATCGTCCAAACTTGTATGGTGGCACCGGTGAAGAGGCCAGCATTGAGGTTGCGCAAGCGGTTAAGAACGAAGTGCCACGTTTGATGTTAGCGGGTGGCTTGACGCCGGAGAATGTTGCCGACCGTATCGCTGCAATTCAACCGTGGGGTGTTGATGTTGCGAGTGGTGTTGAATTGCCGGGCGACAAAACGAAAAAAGACGCGAGTCGTATTCGCACATTTGTCGAAGCGGTGCACAGCGTCGATGTGTGAGGAGTAATTTGTGACCGAATATATCAAAACTGGGATGACGAATGTCCCCGATGAACGTGGTTACTTCGGCGAATTCGGTGGGCGCTTCGTGCCGGAAACGTTGATGCCTGCGTTAGATGAATTGACCGCCGCCTATCATGAAGCCATGCGTGATCCGGACTTTCAGCACGAACTGGAACAGCTTCAGACGACATATACCGGACGCCCGACACCGGTGACGTATGCTAAACGTTTGACGGCACATCTTGGCGGGGCGAAAATTTATCTCAAACGTGAAGACCTCGCCCATAGTGGCGCCCACAAAATCAATAATGCGATTGGTCAGGCATTGCTGGCAAAACGTATGGGCAAACAACGTATCATCGCCGAGACGGGCGCGGGGCAGCATGGCGTTGCGTCTGCAACGGCATCGGCGTTGTTAGGGCTTGATTGCCATGTGTACATGGGCACGGTCGATATGGCGCGTCAGCAACCGAATGTCTTTCGCATGAAGTTGTTGGGTGCTGAAGTCTTGCCGGTCGAAAGCGGCAGCAAAACACTCAAAGACGCAATTAACGAAGCCATACGCGATTGGGTGACGAACGTCGAGTCATCATATTATTTGCTCGGTTCGGCGTTGGGGCCGCACCCGTACCCGATGATGGTGCGTGATTTTCAGAGTGTGATTGGGGCAGAAGCGCGTCAACAAATCGTTGAAATTGCCGGTCGTCTGCCGGATGTGTGTATTGCTTGCGTTGGCGGCGGCAGCAATTCGATTGGCCTTTTTCACGCCTTTCGTGATGATGCTGATGTGGAATTGATTGGTGTCGAAGCTGGCGGAGAAGGTGTCGAAAGTGGCAAGCACGCGGCGCGATTCAACGACCCGAAGATGGGACGACCGGGTGTGCTGCATGGCACACGGTCGTATGTTTTGCAGGACGATGACGGACAAATCATGAATACGCACAGTGTCTCTGCTGGGTTGGATTATGCGTCAATCGGGCCGGAACACGCTTACTTGCGTTTTATGGAGCAAGCCTACTATACAGTCGCGACTGATGACGAAGCGCTTGAAGCTTTTCAGATGTTGAGTCAACTTGAGGGCATTATTCCGGCTTTAGAAAGTGCGCACGCTGTTGCCGAAGCAGTCAAACGCGCGCCGACGATGCCACAAGATGCAATCATCCTCGTCAATCTTTCCGGACGTGGCGACAAAGACCTCGACACGGTGATGCGTGAATTGAAGCTCGGCTGACTGTAACATGCTGAGCATTACGATAGGCAAAACAAATCATGCAAAATGGAATCGAAGCAATCGAAGCGATGTTTGCACAAGCGAAAGCCGCCAAGCGTGCTGCGTTCTTGCCCTACTTTCCGATTGGATACCCTGATTACGAATCCTCGTTGGAAGCGATTATCAGCATGTCCGAAGCCGGAGTCGATGGCTTTGAAATTGGCATCCCCTTCAGCGACCCACTCGCCGATGGGCCGACGATTCAAGCGGCGACACAAATTGCTTTACAGAACGGCATCACGGTGCGGGTGTGTTTGCAAGCCGTGCGTGAATTACGCGAACGCGGTGTGTATCAACCGATGTTGTTGATGGGCTACCTCAATCCGATGTTAGCGTATGGCCTCGACAATTTTGTTCATGACGCAAAAGATGCCGGTGCGAACGGATTGATTGTGCCCGACTTGCCGCCTGATGAAGCCGACGAACTCATCGCTCTTTGTGCGCAGAACGCGATGGCATTGGTTTTCTTTCTTGCGCCAACGAGCAATGTCGAACGCATCAAACTGGTTGCTGAGTGTGCAACGGGTTTCATCTATGTTGTGTCGCTGACCGGAGTCACCGGCGCACGGAGCGAGTTACCGTCTTATTTGACGGAATTCATCGAGCGTTTGCGCTCTCAGACAGACAAGCCGCTTGTGATGGGTTTCGGGATTAGCACGCCGGAGCAAGCACGGCG